>SHVB01000006.1 GCA_009694375.1 Acidimicrobiia bacterium | reverse complement strand
GCTCGGCGGCAATGGCGGCGGCATCGAGTTTCGACCAAAGACCCTCCGGACATCTGTTCATGGGAAAGCTGTTGTAGACATCAGCCGTACCCATCCCGTCAACAATGGTGAGGGCCAACACCTCGCAGTACCGCTCACCTCGCAGATCCAGCCCCGCCGTCGTGGCAGAGGTATCGGCGGTACTGGTGGTGCTGCCGGAGGTGGGTTCAGGGCTGGACCCACAGGCGCTCACGGCCATACTGAACGCCACCATTGCCGCCACCACGCGGGGCCACGGGCCGGATTCCCTGGCCGTGCAACGCTGATAGGGGGGAGTCATGGGAGCGCCCCGGGCCCCTGATCGGCATCCGCCAGGCTGGCCAGGAGCCGATCGATGGTTAGATCTACCACCAGCACCTGAGTGCCCTCGGGCACCGAGACGGCTTCCACCAGCGTGGACAGGGCGCCCAGATCTACGACCCGCAAGAAGCGAACGCCGGCGAAGGAACGGTCGTCGCCCACGATCACTCCCTCCACGGTGAAGTGGGCGATCTCGCTTACCCCGGGTATCGGGTCTAAGGCGGCGGCGTGACCTACCACTATGACCAGTGAACCTTCCGGGGTGCCCTCGTCGGTATGGGTGAGCGGAAGGCACGACATCACAATCGTGAACTCCATGCCGGCTTCCTTATGCACGTGCTGGGTCTTGAAGTCGTCGCGCTGTTGCATGGCAAAGAAGGCGGCCCGGGTCGGATAGCGCACGATCGCCACGCGGTCCCACGCCGGGTCGCCGAGAGGTTGGTCTCGAACGTCACCCACCAACACCACCGCCGCCCCCACTGCAGCGAGCGGGCCGAGGGGGGCGTAGGCGTCGTCGGCCTCGCGTCCGGACACGCCGTCCTGGCCGTCCGCGTAGCGGGCCACTGCGTGGTATTTCATCAGGTTCAGCGCCCAGAACGGCCCATCATCATGGGGATCTAACTGCATCCAGCGGCCGAGCATCTCCCAGTTGGGGGTGCCGTAGGCGGGTTGCGGTTGTTCGGTCATGACTGGGCCTTTCGAGGTTCAAGGACGGGAGTGAGCAGGGCGCCGATGGCCTCGACGAGCAGAGCACGGGTCTCTCTCGCCGAGAACTGTCGTTGGATCCGGTAATGGTCGAGGGTGTCGAACTGAGTGAGGGCATCAAGCGCCGCCCCGCGTGCTCGCCGGGCCGGGGCAGCAAATTTTCTCAACTCGGGGGCGAAGTGCTTTTCGGTCTGTTCCCGCAGGGCTCGACGGGTGAGATCCACCTGGTCGTGAATGATTTTGTCGGCTGCCCCCCGGGCACAAGAGGCCCGAAAGGATGCCACCACGGCTTCGTATAAGCGCAGCCGGGCCGTGGCGAATTGCGCCACCCTCATATCGAAGGCGCCTTCGCCGATGCCGTGGATCAAAAACAGCGGCATTACCCGATCAAGGTTGTGGCCGATCGCCGCCTGCAGGAGCGCGTCGCGGTCCTCGAAGTAGCGATACACCGATCGCACCGACAGACCCGATCGAGCCGCAACCTCGTCGGGGACTGGATCGAGCACCCCCTCGGCGAAGAGGGCGATGACCGCATCGAGGACCGCGATGCGGTTGCGGTCGCGACGGGCCATCCGACCGTCGACGAACACCGCCGGGGCCGTTAGATTCATACTTGGCGGGGTCATCCGAGGTTCGCCGGCAGGGCGCAGATGAACCCAGCCCGGGGATCAGAATGACCGGCGAGAAGTTCCTGATAGACGGCGATCACCGCCTCATCGCCGTGGGCGTCATGGAACTCGATCCACTCGTTGGTCCAGGTCACGTACTGGTCCCAGGCGGCCCCGAGCCGACGGTCCAGTTCGCCCGCCCCCCAATCCTGGCGGCGTTTGGAGATCTGCAGGGGAGCAAAAAAGAAGGCGGGCGATGGTTCGGGAACGTCGAGGCTGGCGGCGGCCTCGTGATCCCAATGGGTGCCCCCCACCGCCATGGAGTGGCCCAACACGCCCTCCAACCGCGTATGGACGGCGTGTAATACATCGCGGTTTCCGGTGATGTCCACGTAAACCGAGGGCCGGATCTCAACGTCGGAAAGTTCGTCATAGGTGTGCACTACGTCGTAGACGGCGAGGCTCTCGGTGAAGACCCGGTTGGCGGCCGAGGTCAATCCCACTACCCGAGCGCCTCGCTGATTCGCCAAGTGAGCCACCCCGATGGCCGTCTTGCTCGACGCGCTCGAGACCACGATTTGATCGGCCCCGAAGCCGTCGTTGTCGAGCAGGAAGTCGTCGATGAGAAACGCCGTGAAGAACAGTGGGTAGAGCAACATGTGGTGGCGTTCGCGATCAGCGCGGTAGAGCGGATCGGCCGCGCAGCGCACGTACCGGCTGTAGGCGCCAGCCATCTCGGCCCGATGGGGCGCCACGTCAGACACACCGGCGGTATCGGATCGACCGGCGGTGATCACCAGTTCCGCCCCCATCGGGTAGTAGCCGTACAGCCGCTCCCCGGTTTCGAGAAGCGGCGATCGGCTCTCCACCACCTCTCCGAATCCCCATACCGGCACGCGCCCCCATAATCCGGCCGCCTCGGCATCCACCGGGAAGAAATCCCAGTAACGCATCGCGTCGCCGAAGACGGCGTAGGTGATGTTGTTGGTGGAAAGGGCAAAGGCCTCCACCCGGATTCGGGTCTGGCCGTTCTCGAGGGTCGGCCCGTCGGAGGACACCACCCGAACGTGGGCCAAATCGTGTCGCGCTACTTCAATCGTGATGGGGAGCTCCTCGTGGCCACTAAGCGGACCGACGGTGCCGAGACCATCGGAATCTATTGGCAGGATAACTGCCACCTTCATTTCTTGGCAATCCAGCCACCCGAGGGTTCGCCGCTGATCTACCCGGGCAGGGTGTAACTATTTTCCAGTTCGTCCTGCAGCACCGTGGCAATGGTCGTGGTGGTATCGATGATCATCTCGTGCTCAAGAATGCGGGCCCGGAACGACCACCCTGGCGGGAGGGCCAGGCGATCACCGAGTGCGCTCAGGCTCGTCTCGGAGAGGCTGGGGTCGACACCCACGCAGTAGGCCTGCAACACGTAAGCCAAGCCATCGGGATTGACCAGTTCGTAAATCGGTGCGCCGGCGTCGAAGAAGAACACCGCGCCCCGGTTCACGTAGCGTTCGAGGTAGGGCTGCTGGGTGGGGTTTTCGCCAAGATCCACGGTGGCGATTCGCCGCATCATGATGCCGTTGAAGTCCCGCATGATCGGATCCACGGGGGCCACTTTCTGGCCGAGTCCGTCGAGCATCCAGTAGCGAGGTCCGTTGAGTTTCACGACGAGCGCCCCCATCTCCGCCGCGATAGCCGACGCGTCGAGTGTCTCCCACAGCTCCTGAGGGCAGTCGTTCAACATCTGGGTGCCGAACACTTCGGCTTCGAACCCGGTACCGCGTTGATACACGGCCAACACCTCGCCGTAACGAACACCGCGCATGTCGGAGATGAGTCGGGTCGGGAGTTCGCTGGTCATAGGGGGGTGACTTTCGCTGGGGGCGGGGCAACGGGAACCTCATCCCGTTGCCCCCGCTTGTGTCCCCGGAGGCGAGCGACCACGGCCGTGGCCCCGCCGTGCTTCGTCGCTTAGCTGGCTGCGGTCAGGGCTTGGTAATGCAACCGATCTCCTTGATCTCCTCAGGCACCTCCGGACTGGCCGCGGCACAGAGCGCTTCCGTGTCCTGAATCACCCATACGCCGCTGGCGGCTTTCAAGATCGCACCTCCGGTGTCGGCATCCACGTATTTGACCCCGGCCCAACGGCCGTTTTCCTCCACACAGCCGTATTTGACGACCTTGGCCTCGGGATCGGGGAGCTCCTTGACGAGCGCGGTGCCGGTGCAAGGCGCGAAATTCGCGGGGGGAACAGTGCTGGTTGTAGGAGCGGTGGTGGGCGTAGGAGCCGCCACGCACACTATTTTGTTGGCGGCGGCGTCCTCGCTCAACGCAGCGTCCGTTTTCGGCCCGAGCTCGCCGTCCGCCTCGAGCCCTCTGGCGGTCTGGTACGCCACGATGGCGGCATCGGTCAACGGACCAATGATGCCGTCATCGGCGCCAGTGAAACAACCCACCGTGGCCAACTGACCCTGGATCATCTTGTCGAAGATGATCGCCTCGTACCTATCATCACCATCCGCGGTGGTCGTGGTCGTGGTCGCTTCGGTGGTATCGGAGGACGAATCGTCATTGCTACAGGCCGAACCGGCAAGCAGAGCTAAGGCTATCGCGGCCGCACCCGCCGCCCGCAGTGGGGAAATGTTCATGTGGAAATCTCTCTTTCATCGCCGGATAGATTTCTACCGACCGCAACTTGCGACGGAAATTCGCACGGTACTAGCCGCGTCGCCGCCGTGCCCGGATTCCGGACGAACCCCTCCGGAAATGCACACAAATAGTTCGAAAGGTTCTCGCAATGTCTCCCACCAACCAAGCCTCTGCCACCGGCCCCCCTGGTAGTGGTGCAGCCGATCTGGGTTTCCTGGGACGGCTCGGACGGTTCATTTCGGTGCATCACCGCGTGACCCTGCTGGTGTGGATGGTTCTCCTGGTGTTCGCTGGCTACCAGAGCGTGCGCGATCAAGACGACCTTTCGAATAGTTTTTCTATCCCCAACACAGATTCCCAAGCCGCTCTGACCCTGCTTTCTAACAAGTTCCCGGCTCTGGATGCCGCGACGGCGACGGTGGTGTTCTCGGTTCCCAAGGGCGAAACGCTCACCACTCCCGCCCACCAGGCCGCCGTCACTAGAGCAGTGGCCGAGCTCGCAAAAACCCCCGGCGTGGCCTCGGTGGGAAATCCGTTCACGGACAATGCCCAAACTCGTTTGGCCGAGCTAGCGGCGGCGTTCCCCGAAGCCGAACGAGGCGCCGTGACGGCATTGGGCCCCAATCTTCCGCTGTCGGTGTCGCCTGATGGTCGGGTGGCCTACGCCACGGTTACCTTCGAAAAAACCTTGATGGAACTGACGACGGCCCAGCCAGTCGATATCAAACTGGCGGGCGATAGGTACCCCAACACCTACCGGGCCCTGAGCGATGCCGCGACAAACCTGCCCCCCGGCAACCTGTCGGTGGCCATTGGTGGAGAGGTTGCTGATACGTACAACCAACCGGTGTCGTGGTGGGCCAACCACGCCGACGAAGTGGGTTTGGCGCTGGGCGCGCTGCTGCTCCTGCTGGCGTTCGGCTCGGTGTTCGGCATGGCCATTCCACTGGCCACCGCGCTGCTCGGTGCGGTGACGGCCAGCGGATTCGTCTACCTCCTCGCGACAGTCATCACGGTGAACACGTTCGTTCCCCAGGTAACGCTGATGATCTGTATCGGCGTCGGTCTGGACTATTCGCTTCTGATTGTCACCCGGTACCGCCAGTTCATTGCCGAGGACTACGAGCCCCACGATGCGGCGGCCTTGGCCTTGGCTACGGCGGGGAAGGCCGCCTTGTTTGCCGGCCTCACCGTGTGCATTGCGCTGCTCGGCCTCGTGCTGGTGCCGATTCCAGTGGTCCAGAGCCTGGGGATTGGGGCGGCCATCGGGGTGGCCGTCATGATCCTCGCCGCCATCACGCTGTTGCCTGCGCTGCTCGGTTTCGCCGGCAACAAGATCGACCGATTCCGCCTGCCGTTCGGTTCAACCAACGCCGATCCCAACCCGGCCAAGAGTTTGTGGGGCCGGTTCGCGCAGGCCATGTCGCAGCGGCCATGGGCGAGCCTGATTGGTGGCACGGCGGTGCTGTTGCTGTTGGCGGCACCCTTCCTGCGCGTGAACTTCGGCATTCCCGACGACTCCTCGCTACCCACTGGCCTTTCCCAACGGGAAGCGTTTGTGTCGATCGATCAGGCGTTCGGCCCCGGAACCAATGGACCCCTGCTAGTGGTGGCCACCCTGCCCAAGGGCAAGCCCCAAGCATTCACCGACGCATGGAAGACCTTGGCGCCGGTGAGCAAAGCACTGGGTGCCCTGCAACCAGCCAACACGGTCCCGGGGGTGCGGTACTCGGTGGGACCGATACCCAACAACGCCAAGGCGACCACCGCGGTGGTGTACGAGATCACACCGGAAACCGGGCCCGATGATCCCACTACCCATGAACTCGTAACCAGCCTGCGGTCGAATCTTAAGAAAGCCACCGCCGGGACCGGTATCACCACGGCGCTCGGCGGCAACACCGCCACCAACATCGACCTGACCGCCGTGGTAGTGCGCTACTTGCCCATCGTGATCGCTGCCGTTGTCCTGGGTGCCTTCTTGTTGTTGGTGCTGATCTTCCGATCGCTGTTGGTTCCGTTGAAAGCCTCGCTTCTCAACTTGCTCTCCATCGCGGCGTCCTACGGCGTGGTGGTGGCCATATTCCAGTGGGGTTGGGGAAAGAGCCTCGTGGGCCTGTCCACGGTGGTTCCTATCGTGTCGTTCGTGCCGTTGATCATGTTTGTGATTCTGTTCGGCTTGTCGATGGACTACGAGGTGTTCCTCATGTCTCGGATCCGAGAGGAATGGGATAGCACCCACGATCCCCGCGCCTCGGTAGTGCTCGGGGTGGCCAAGACGGCTCGAGTCATCACCACCGCCGCGCTCATCATGATCGTGGTGTTTGCCTCGTTCGTCACCAACGCCAGTCCGACCATCAAACTCATCGGATTTGGTATGGCCGTAGCCGTGTTAATCGATGCAACAATCGTGCGGATGGTGTTGGTACCCGCCTCAATGGAACTGCTCGGGAAAGCCGCCTGGTGGTTTCCCAAGTGGCTCAACTGGTTACCGCACCTCAATATCGAAGGCCCAGCGACCGACCTGTCCGCAGATCCCCCGTTGGTGGCCGCCGCGACAACCCCTCGCGATAACGCCCGCTAACCGGTGCCGAGGGTGGCGAGGTGCTCCCGGCGCAAGGCCAAGGCACCCTCGAGCGATTCCACCCAGTCGGCCCGCACGACCCCGGCGGGATCAACCGGCCGACCAGCCGATTCACGCTGATGCTGCAACGCCATGTCGTACTCCGCCGCCACGGCGGTAGCGAAGTATTTGGGTTTCTTGGTATGACGGCCCTCACCTTCGGCATTGATCGTGCAGGCCGCTCGTTCGGCCACTAATCGGTTCCCCGCCAACCGTTCCTGCTCCCAGAGGACCTCCTCGATCCTCATCACAAACCAGTAGACCGGCTCCTTCGTGTTGGCCTCGGCTTCACCATCGGGCTGCGCTGCCAATGCGGCCACGTGATCAAACCGGCGCACCACGCTGGCGTGAGATGAGATCCCACTCGCTCCAGAGAGCGCCACACACCGAAACTCAGTGTGGTCATCAGGGATCACCACGGTACTGAACGGGTTCGACCACATCTTGGCGGCGTGCCCGTGTATGGCGTTGCCGGGGTGATACGGAATGAGGAGATAGGCCCGGCCGAAGCGATGCCCCACAAAGCACGCACGCCCAATCTGCCCATTTCGGGGCGAGGCTCCCGGCACCCCATCGGCCGAGGCGGTGATCTGCACCGCCTCGAACTGATGCGACAAGAAGCCCTCGAGCGACGGCGCCCCGAGCGCTGCATTCCCGGTGGCCACCACCCCCTCATCTCCACTGGGCGAGTCGAGCGCCTCTTTTACGAAGAGATTCTGCGAGCACTGGGTGAACACCTCTTCGGTGCCACCCACCAAAAACACGAGGAACTCGTGGTGGTCGCTCGCCGCCCTGCGATGGGCCGCAATCTCCTCGGCGGGCAAGGAATATTGCTCCTCTAACGCATCCGCGTCGAGCGCCTCCACGGCAAACAACGTGAGGTGCAGGCCCATCGCGTCTGGGTCATGGGGGTGCAACGCAAGGAGCGAGAGGTGGCGCGAACGCAACGCGGCGCCGACCATGCCGATGACGCTGCCCGCGCGGTGGCGTACTCGCGTGCGCGGCACGCCCTCGTCGCCCGCCACCCGCACACCGCTTTCGAGATCGGCGTAGTGACTGGGCAACGGTCCTCGCCCCGCTAGCCACTGGGCTACTTCTTCAGCGGCGGTCGCCGAATCCCAACTCGGCAGAAAGACGGCCAGCGCAACCGCCTCGCCGCTGAGAACCACGATGGGCGCGGCACCCGTATCGCAATGGCCCGAGAGCATCGCCGCCACCGTGGGCCGCCGGCGGCCAAACAGCACACCCGTGGGCGACCCGCTGGTGGCGGCCAAGACCCCGGTGGCGGTCATGGCGAACGCCCCCATGGTTGGGGTGGCGTATTGACGGTATTGGCCCTTGTAGAAAAAGTCGGCTTGCCCCACGAGGACCGGTTTCTTCACCCGCTTCTTGGGTGCCGCCTCTGATCGGGGCGCACCCGCGCCGGGCTTGGCGTCGACCCCTCGGCCCCGGTCGATGGTTGAGCTCACCAAGTACTGCAGCACGTGTTCCGACGCCGGCCCTGGCTGTTCGGGTCGACGCAGGAACCGCTCCGCGACCGGCAATCTCAGCGACGGCGGCACCCAGGCCAGCAATCTCAGCGCCCACACGGTGCGGGGCCTCAGACGGTAGGACCAGTGGGAATCCATACGAATGATTACCTTGGCGGCAACGGCCAATCAAGGGTTGCCGTGGCGACCAGCAGGGCCAGGCCGACCAGCAGGGCCAGGCCGCGCCACGGTGGCCTACTAGGCGGGCTTCTGGCCCACGCAATGCCAGTTGAGAGTGAGAAGTTCCTCTTCCTCGGCCTGGATATAGGACTGGCTGTTGGCGTTCATGCGCTGCATCAGCATGTCGGTCTTCTTCGGGATCAGATGCCACTTGGCCAGGAACTTGAACGCCGCTTCGTACTTGTCGAACAAGGCGACCTCCTTCTTGATCAGTTCCACCGCCGGCCGCCCCACCGACGACACCAACTCGAAGCCCGCCGCCCGGTAGGCGTCCTCCCAGTACCGGTAGTACCAGAACCCTCCGAACACCGTCAGTTCCCTGGTGTGCTGGATCAACGTGCGCTGGTGTTCGTCATCGCGATCGTAGGCATCGAGCGCCGCGACGTCGTTGATCACAAACCGGCCGCCCGGCCTCAGCACCCGGAACACTTCGGAAAAGGTGAAGTCGTGATCGCTCACGTAGGTCATCGGTTGGATCGCGTACACCGCGTCGAACGAGGCGTCGTCGAACTCGAGGGCTTTGTTGAAATCGCCCATGGCGAAGTTGCTGCTCGGCAGGTTCGGGTTCCGCCAAGCCTTCTCGATCTGCGACAAATCCAGGTTCACTCCGTAGGGGGTCGCCCCGGTCAACTCCGCCATGTGCTCGGCTATGGCGCCGCAGCCGCAACCCAGGTCGAGCACTTTGTGACCGGGGCGCAACTGCAGGTCCTCCGCCACCATCCGCTCGAAGAGAATCTGGTTCTGCAACACCGACTGCTCCGGGTCGATCGTCGGCGGCATGTACATCTTCTCCACCGAGCCCAGCGTGCACAACAAGTGGATCACCTTGTAGAGCTCGGCCAACTCGTTGCTGCTCCCCTGGGGATACCCTCGCAGCGCCACGCCCTGGTCGTAATCCGCCTTGGTGTTCTCCGGTGAGTCCACGAAAAGCTCGCCGTAGGACCGCATGTAGGCGGTGTAGTCCTCGTCGCTTATCCTCAGCAGCCCCCACAGTGCGCCGAGTCGATCCAACACCGTCGTCGCTTTGTGTCGCACGCTTCCTCCTGGTGATGTGGCCCCTTCCTCCGCTGGAACCCAGAACAAACTAGACCAAACCCGGTGAACTGCGCTCCCCGCTGGGGTCGCGGTTTAGCCAAAGCGGGCCCCGCGATGCGCACCAAGGCCGCACGCGAAAAGGGGGCCCAGCTGGACCGCAGCCTTGTCCTCGTACTGCTCCTCGATTTGATCCCGGACACCCTGGACCCTCGGCAGTAAGTACTCGGTGCCCAGGGCCCGGCTCACGCCTTGACGCCCACGCTGGTGCCGGGAGCTGATCGGGCCGACACCCCTCGTGCGACCAGAAGGGCTCGGAAGCGCGGGTCGGGCTACGGCTCGCCGAGCAGACCGCATCCGGGCTCGCCGCACTCACGGAGACTTCGTGCCTCGAAGGTGACCGGCGGGGAGAGGAGGTCGAAGCGGTGATCGTGCGACGCCACGGGCGGTGCCGTGGCCATCACGCGGCACGATGAGCGCAAGCAGCGGTAGAAGAACCGCTCCTCGTCGCGGTGCGCTACGGCGATCGGCTCGAGGTAGTCGAAGCGGTGGTGGTGCGGTCCGTGATCGCACTCGACGTAGCCGATCATTCCTTGGTCGATGGCGCCGGCGAAGAACTCGAACTCGGCACAGGCGATGCCGACGCCGCCGAGGAGGGCGCCGGTGAGCAGCCCGGCAGCCTCCGGCTGGGTCAGCTGACTGCTCTGCATGAGTGCCTACCAGAATGCGGGGTCCTCCCGCGTCAGTCGGGTCCCGCCCATCAGGCCAATCTCGACCAGATTGTCGGTGATCTCGTGCGTGTCGTAGGTCGCGGATCGGGCTAGGAGCGCGGGCACACACTCCGGCGTGTCACCGTCCTCCTCGCCGCGGTACCGGAGCCCGCCGCCGAGAAGAGCCGCGGCGACGGCCCCGCCGAGCCCGACGGCACGTCCGAACGCGTCGAGGACTTCCGGCCGGCTGTCGCTGATCGGCGGGAGCATCGCCTGGTCATCGACGATGACGTTGAGGGCTGCGATGGTGGCTGGGTGCGCCGCGGCGCTGCTGGCGAGTTGGGGCCCGGACCCATCGCCGGGCAGGTGAGCCGCGACATCCTTGAGCGCAGATCGGACCGCCGGAGCGGCCGAGATGTACGGCAACCGAAGGCCACCCAGGGGGAGACCGCGAGGGAATGGTGGTGATGACACGGCAACGCTTACTACGAGGGACGTGTGACAAACCCGGTAGCGCCCGACCAACCGCGGGTGCCATGCGGGGGGAGCCCGCCATCATCGAAGTCCGGTAGAAACCACTCGTCCCGAGGGACCTGCAGCAGCAAAAGACCGCGGGGCAGCCTTCCCAGAGGCATCAACCCCGGACGGAGTGCATCCCGGAGCGGAGGCTGCGACGCCTCGGTCCGATTGCGCCTCCATAGGGAGACCAGTGCCGCTGGAGAGCAGACGGTGGCGGGGCGACGGTGACCCGAGGCGAATGACGACGTCCTCGTCGCACACCGCTCGACCACGGACCCGTCGCCTCAACCAGCGGACGCGACCCGGTCGGCGTAACTCACGAGCCGGCTGAGCAGAGTCTCGGACTCCCGTGCGAAGGCCTGATCACCAACCACGATGGTTCGCGCGCGGGCCCGGGTGAGCGCCACATTGAGCAGGTTGGGGTTACCGGCGAAGCGCGCGACGCCCGGCGGTACCCCTTTCGTGACCGTCGGGGAGAAGATCATCACGTCGCGCTCGTCTCCCTGGAAGCCGTGAGCGGTGTCGATGGTGACCTGCTCTTCGAACCGATCGTCCTTGAGCTCACGGAGGAGATCTCGCTGAGGGGCAAAGGGGGTGACGATGCCGACGGTCTTGTCGGTGCCCGACAGTTCGTCGAGTAGGACGCCGAGGAGCTCCAACACCGCCTCGGCCTCCGGGAAGTTCTTCGCCGACCTACCACCGGGCCCCGGTTCGAAGCGACCTTCTACGTCATGCCATTGGAACGCTGGGCCGGGGAGGAATCGATCGGGATTGGTCTCGACCCTGAGCCGATCGCCATAGAACACCTCGTTCGAGAAGCCGATCACGTCGGGGTGTGACCGGAAGTGACGGTTGAGGAAAACCGGCTCACCGTTGAGCCGCGAGGCCGCAAGCCCGTAGAGCGACGTGTCCCGGTAGGAGTAGCGGCCATGCTCGTGCTCGTCGAGCCCGTGCTTCTTGGCCAGATGAGCATCGGCGCTAGCCCCGAGGTTCGCGATGTGGGTGAGCTGGTTGGGGTCACCCACAATCATCGCTCGCTTCGCTCGGAACAACAGCGGCAGCGCCGAAGCGATGTCGCTCTGCGACGCTTCGTCGATGATGACCAGATCGAAGAGCCCGGGCGTGAGGGGGAACCATCCCCCCGCCGCCAGACTCGTCACCGACCAGACAGGAAACACCGCCAGCGTGGCGGGAAGTTGGCTCTTCAGCGGGCCGATGCCAGAGCCGCTCTCCGCGCGGGAAGCCAAGCCGGCCTGGTATTGCCGGGCGTGGGCCCTGGCCGGCGCCATCGGCCGCAAGAGCTCACGCCATGTCGCACCGAAGACATCGGCGGCGGCCGGTTGCCGAGTTGCGAACGAGTCGCTGATGGCCTGATCCGCCAGCGCGGTGTCGGGAAGGAGTGCGAGTCTCGTTTCCGCTTGTTGGAGCTGGCCGAGTCGCGTGAGCAACTCGACGATCGCCGCCCCAAGATCAATGACCGCCTCGGGGCGCTCGGTGACGGCTCGGTGAAACGCCACTTTCGCCCCGGTATCGGCCAGCGTCGCCACTGTGGCGACCGCCTCATCGAGTTCACGCTCGGCGGTACGCTTCCGTTTCTTCTGCCAGAACCAGCGCTGCGGAAGCGCCCCGTACTCACGCAGTCGGCGTCGAGCCAAACCAACACTGGCAGCAAGAGAGTCGGCGTCCACGAGCAGCGGATCCACGCTTAGATCGGTCGGGAGACCTCGCCGGCAGTGCTCAACCGCGACCCTCTGGGACTCGACCTCGATCTGAACCTGCGCCCGCTCTGCGATCTGCCGGTACGGCTCTTCCACCAAGCGAAGCACGCGCTCCCACTGCTGCCGAGCGGTGGCCAGACCGGAGGAGTCGGCTTGTTGCTTCGACATCGCCGCGCCCATCGCTTGCGCCGCCTCAGCCCGGAACGACCGCTTGCCGGCACGAATCGGAACAGCGCCAGGATGCATTCCCGCAACTCGATCGTGAACGACGTCGATCGCATGGTTGTTCTTGGACGCCAGCAAGACCGACTCCCCCGCCGCTAACGCCGCCGCAACGGTGTTCGCGAGCACCTGTGACTTGCCGGTGCCAGGAGGCCCCGTCACAACCGTCAGCCGGGATCTCTGGGCTGAGCAGATCGCCCGTTCCTGCTCGAGGGTCGTCGGCAGCACAGCCGGCGTGGGGTGAATCTGGCCATCGGGATCGGCGGGCTGGCCGAGCAGTATCCCCAAGGGACCGGCCAACACCTCGGCAGGAGCCTTTTTACGAAGCGCGTCGAGGTCCTCCACGAGCACGCGCGTAAACGCCGACTGGTCGGCATCGCCGGCCCAGGCAATGGCGGAATTGCTCATGGTCGCGGCACCATCGAACTTTGCGAGTGCTGACGCGTCGTGCTCGCCTTCGAGAATCTTCGCTTTGCGAAGAAACTGGATGGCCTGACTCAGCGGACCAGCCGATCCAGGACGAATCGCCGAGGCGTAGTCACGCAACAGCTGCTCGCGCTCGTCGGCGGACATTCCGAGGAGACCCAGCGCAGCATCGTCGAGCTCCACCGCACGCGATGTCGGCGCCAGGCAGAAGTCGTCGGCCCCCGCCCGGGTGAGCGCTACCTCGGTGAACAGGAGGGCAGCGGCCACATCGGTGTACTTGCCGTTCTCCTTGCGGCGGCTTCGTACAACGGGCCATCCGGCAAACAGCACCTCGTTGCTTCCGGCGCTCTGGCGCGCCCCAGCCCAGTGGCGCGCCTGGTTCGCCTTCGACAACATGACCACGCCGTCCTCCAACGGGGCCGAGCCCGACTCAAGGAGCAGGACCCCCTTGGACCCGAGGATTCGGTACTGGCTAGCGGCGTGTTCAGCCTCGACGCAGGCGCGAAAGTAGTCGAGGATGCGATTGTCGGCAGCTTCGCTGGTCATCGCGTCGTGGCCTCCTGAAGCGTCTTGAGCACGTCGGTCATCGGCATGCGTGCAGCTCGCCCCAACGTGTCACGAACCTCTCTGATGTCGGCCCTGAAGGTGCCCGATACTCATCCGTGCCGTGGGCCGGGGCGTTTCAACCTGGGGCCGTGGCCCGCCGCGCTCGACCGTCATCGTCCTATTCGCTCCCCTCGCACCGCAGGTTCTCACCCGGTTCCGATGGTACTTCGCCAGCGACGATCAGCGTGGCGCCGAGATCCTCGCCGTCGTCACCGCGAAGTAGATCCAACGCCACCTCGCCGAAGCCGCCGCTGAATCCGGCGCACGACTCCACACCAGCCGCTGCCTCGGACTCTGCTCCCACTCCAACGTCGTCCGCATCCGCACCACCGACACCCACGGCGAGACCCACACGCACTGGTACGGCAACCTCCACGACGACGACGACCACATCCACCAACTCGCCCGCTGGATCCGCGACGGCGCTCCTCCCTCAACCTGCTGGAGTCGCACAACTGCAAATCGGCGCCAGCACGCCATCGACCGAGCTGACTTCCGGCAGCAGAACCGCCGATTAGTAGCCGTGGCGTACCGGAGCGCGGAACCGAACGTGGCGTCTGGGGGGGGCATCGCCGCCCGGAGACCTTCCGGCCATTGGCAGTCGGCTCGGTCAGCGACTACGCCGTCGACCTACCCGACGTCGCGACGTATCGTCCGAACGAAACCGGCGGCGAGCGGGACCGCCCCCCAGAAGACGATCGAGAACAAGATCTGCGGCACGTGACCAGCCCAGTCGTTCTCTAGCACCGAATTCCAGGTTGTGGACGTGTCGATCCAATCCGACACCAGCGTCGATTCCTTGCCGAGTACCGCAAAGCCGGCGGGGAGAGCGAAGGAGGCGGCGATGGCAATCGCCGAGTTCTGCAGCAGCGCCCCGAGCGCGACGCCGGCGAGGACATTGATGAGCAGGAAGAGCAGATAGCCGGTAATGGCGCCGAGGGTCAGGTTTGCCTCCAGGGTGCGGCCCGAGGCCGCCGCCAGCCCGATGCCGGCGGCGGTGACCACACCGCCGAAGACTGCAGCGCCAACACCCAGCACCATCGACACCGCCAGCTTGGCGTTCAGAACTCGGATGCGTCGCGGTTCCTGGGTGAACGTGGTCATGATGCTGCGTTGGCTCCATTCGCCGGTGAACATCAGGATCGCCACCACAGGCAGGAGGATCGACAGCCCAATGCCGGCAACGCGGAGGTAGCTCGCGTAGGTCTGATCGAAGGACGATGGGGCGAGGACCGGCACCAGCATGATCCCGGCGGTTGACAGGGCTACGAGAGCGAGGAGCCAGTGACCAGCGCGGGTATCGGTGGCCTTGGCCCACTCGACCCGGCCAAGCCGTGAAAACGGGATAGGTCCCAGGGCCGACGGTGCCGCGTCCATGCCAAGGGTTCGGGGCGAGAGTGACGTGGTCATGCTGCAGCCTCCTGGCGCGTAGCCGCCTTGGCGGCGGTGAGAGAGAAGAACAGTTGTTCCAGCCCGTTTGTCTCGGACTGACGCAACTCGGTGAGCAGAACCTGGTGGTCGCGGGCGACGCCCGCCACCACCTCGGTCGTGACCCGACCTCCGGAGACGTCCACGGTGAGCGCATCTCCCGGCCCGGCGACGTAGTCGATCCGCGCAGCGTGAAGCGCCGTGGCAAGTGCACCGGGGTCGGGGCTGCGCACGATGATCGTGGAGCTGGCAAGCAGATCGTCCAGCCGACCGGCGGCTACTATGGCACCCTCTGAGATGACGACAAGATGATCGGCGGTGGCCTGCACCTCGTGGAGCAGGTGACTCGACAACAACACCGTGCCGCCATGGTCGGCGAAGTCGCGGAGGAGCGTTCGCATCCAGACGATGCCCTCGGGATCGAGCCCGTTCGCCGGTTCATCGAGGATCAGCGCCCCCGGTTCACCGACGAGGGCCTGGGCGACACCGAGGCGTTGGCGCATGCCAAGGGAGTAGGTCCCGACCGGCTGCTCGGGCCACATCGAACATGACGTCCCAAACGTGAGGTCGATGACCATATACATGCAAGTCACACCCTCACGAGCTCGACGCCGTGCCACCCCGTGCCACCCAGGACGCGTCGATCGCCCATCCATAGTGGGGGGTCGTCCCTAGATTCTACGGCTCTGCTGTGCCACTCGGCTGGCTGGCGCTTGGCACGGCAGCCTCGCCGCGCCTGCGGTCCCGGCACGAGCCCCAGGTACAGCTATGGGCTCGTTCACCATATTCATTGCCTGGCACGCGATGACGCCGCCACCTACCTTGTAAAGGCCGAGCAGCCGGCAAACGCAACAGCAGAGCGACGATCTCAGAGTTGATCGCAAGGACGCCGTGGCCGACCTCTGGATCGACCCTTGCCATTCCACGTCTCCAGCCTGGATTGACGTTGCCCGCCGGAAGGCTTGGGCAAGCCCCGGGCTCATAGAGATCGAGCGCGAGCCGTCCGTCACTACATCGCGTCGGGTGAGCGAATTCCAAGAAGGTCTAGACCCTCCTCCAAGACTCGTCCGGTGAGGCCACAGAGCGCTAGACGCGACTCCGCGATTTCCGAAACTGCATTCAGCACCGGCACGTTCTCGTAATAGCGACTGAACGTCTGCGCAAGCTCGAACAGGTAGGTGCACAGCTTGTGTGGCTGACTCGTGGCAGCGACCGAGAGCACGGCCTCGCCGAAGTCGAGGAGCTGCAGCGCCAGGTCCCGCTCACCTGGGCCAATAGCAATCCGATCGGCTGGACGAACCCCACGCTCGGCGGCTCGCCGGAAGATAGACCGAATTCGAGCATTGGCATATTGGAGATACGGGCCCGTATTGCCATCGGAGGACAGCATTCTGTCCCAATCAAAGGTGTAGTCCTTGATCCGATCGCTCGATAAGTCCGCGTACTTGATGGCACCCACCCCCACCATCGTCGACAAGTCACGCCGGGCGTCCGGCAAAAGATTGGCCGTTCGACTGCCGATCTCCACACTCGCCCGAGCCCTCGCCTCGTCGATGAGGTCGATAAGACGGACGGAACCGCCGTCTCGGGTCTTGAACATGCGACCGTCGTCGCCCAGCACAGAGCCGAAGGCGACATGCTCGGGTTTCGTGTTCTCGAGCCATCCGGCCGCTTTCGCAACTGCGAAGACCATCTCCAGATGAACCGATTGCGGCTGGCCTACGACGTACAGGACCTGCGTTGCATGCAAGCGCCGTGCCCGCCCGCGAAGGGCCGCAAGGTCTGTCGCCTGATATCCGAACCCACCGTCTGACTTCTGAACGATTAGGGCCATGGGAGTCCCGTCCCGAGACACGAATCCGGCAGGAAAGGCACACCAGGCACCGTCGCTGAGCGACGCCAAGCCCTTTTCTCTCAATTCACTCAGCGTGCTCTCGAGCTCGTCGTTATAGGAACTCTCAGGGACAATGTCGTCGTCGGTGAGTTTGACGTCGAGCGCTGTGTAGACCGTTGTGAAGTACTCGCGCGAGGCGTCGTAGAGCAGCTGCCATAGCCGTCGCGTCACGGCGTCGCCCTGCTGAAGCGAGACCACTCGAAGCCTCGCACGCTCGGCAAACGCCGAGTCGCTGTCGAACTTCCGCCTGGCCTCCTGGTAAAAGGAAGTGAGGTCACCGACCGTTAGCTTGGCTACGGCAGTCTCCTCTCCGATCTCGACAAGGTGCTCGATCAACATCCCGAACGGGGTGCCCCAATCGCCAATGTGATTCTGCCTAATCACGACATGCCCGAGGGCTTCGTGGACGCGAACGAGCGCATCCCCGAGAATGGTCGAGCGGAGGTGCCCCACGTGCATCTCTTTGGCAACGTTGGGTGCCGAGTAGTCAATCAGTACCTTGTCGCGGCCGGGGGGCGACTGACGCACGCCCAACCGGCGGTCACCTGCAAGACCCTCGATCGCTACCTCAATGACTGAGGGGAGCATTGTGAAATTGATGAAGCCGGGGCCAGCGACATCCGCCGCTTCAACGAGGTCGGCGAGGTTGCACGCGTCGAGAACGCGCTGGGCAACTGCTCGTGGGGGTATCGCGAGTTGCTTCCCAATGCCCATGAATGCATTCGCCTGGTAGTCCCCGAACCGTCGATCCTGTGAACGCCTCACCTGAGGATCGCTCTCCTGCACGGACTCCGGTAGCACCGCGTGCATGGCCACGAGCAGCCGCTGTGTCAGTAGGTCGATCGGGAGTGCCATCGGGCACGATCATGGTCAACATCCGGGAGGATCACAAAGGGCTTGGCGGCGAACTGCCTCGTTGCGCGCTGTATCCGGTGCCTAGCCCCATGGAACGGTGGGCTGAGGCCGGCGCCGAGTCTCAGGGAACGCTCTGGAGATGGCCGCCTGCGCAACGCCCAGTCTTGCCTCGGAGCGGCCGTCACGTCCCTCGCCGGAAGTGGACTAGGTATGCGCCGCTAGGGATGTGAACCGAACCATCGGGCTGTGAAAAATCTTCGATAAAGTCGCCGATTAGTTGCAAGACCTCAGGATCCGCGACAAGTAGCGGATGTGAGTTCAAGTGCCCATGGCAAATCCAACGCCGAGGTTGCGGCATCCCTGTTCATGAGCGAGGCCACCGTCAAGGCGCACGTCTCGCGTCTTCTCACCAAACTCGAAGTCACAAACCGGGTGCACATCGCGATTCTCGTGCACGACGCTCAGTCGTGAATTGACCGTCGCTTTACCTGAGCGCTCTCGCGACCGGCCTATCGCCCGAGCCGCCTAAAGCGCGACGTCGGGCTCCTCGCGGTCGGGTCCGTGAGTGCTCGCGGTTCGTTGCGTCATGACGACCTTCGGGCTCTCGTGCCGCCGGTCCAATCTTCGGGCTGACCAACCACAAGGTCGACCCAGTGACCAGCGGGTTCCCCCGCTTCCGGCGATCGGGTCAAACGTCGCCCGCGAAGACCGCCAAAAGCTCGTGTTGTATGGGTGTTGTAAAGGGGCCCCGGAACACAGAAGGACCCCGCACTCGGCGGGGCCCTGACCTGCTGTTTGGTGGTGGCGGGGGCAGGATTTGAACCTGCGACCTTTGGGTTATGAGCCCAACGAGCTACCTGACTGCTCCACCCCGCGACGACTTGGTGTGGAGCGGAGATCCTACCGGCGCGACACCCTGGCGGCAACCTGCCCGACGACCGGGCCCGGCCCGCTAGGTCGAGGCCGACGGCTCGGTGGTGGTGGTCGTGGCCCCGGGATCAGTGGACTCGCCGACATTTTCTTTCAGGAGTTTCTCGGCCTGGGCGATCTTCTGGCGCGCTTCGTCGTTGAGATCCGCATAGCCACCCAGATCACCATCGTTGCGCAAGGCCTCGTCGGCCTTGGTGAAGAGTGCGTCGGCCTCCACCAACAGCTCCGCTACCCGCTCGGTCAGCGTCCCCACCCCCGGGGGCGCATCCGGCACAACATCGGGGTCGAGAGGCTTGGACCCGGCCTCACCAAAGATCACCGCCAACGCCTCATCAAGGCTGTCGCGAATCACCACTTCCCCCCCGAAATACACGATCACCTTCCGCAGAGTGGGCACCTCGGTCTGGTCCGAGGTCACATAGAACGGTCGGACATAGAGCAAACCGCCGTCGATCGGAATGGCCGTGAGGGAACCGAACTGCACACTGGAGCCACCCCCATCGAGCAGCGTCTGGGTCTGCGACACATCGCTGTCGCTTTGTATCTCCCCCTGCACGAGGGATGGCCCCTTGGGAAGATTGCCGCGCGGCATCACATAAACCTGCAACTTGCCGTAACTGTCGCCGTCGCTCAGACCCACCATCAACGCAGTGAGCAACTGGTTGTCGTCGCCTCGGGAAATAGGCACGAAGGGCCGCACGAGAACGAACGACGGCTGCTCCTCCCCCGGGAGTTGTGTGAAGAGGTAGTACGGCTCGATCCGGGCATCCCGGGCGGCGATCACCCGGCCGGAACTGTCGGTGGTTTGGGTGCCGCCAACGCTCCCGGTAGTGCCGGGATCACGAGCCACATCCCAATAGTCGTTGCCCTGGTAGAAGCCGTCAGGGTCAGACACGTGGTAACTCGCCCACATGGTGGTCTGCACCCGAAACAGGTCCTCGGGGTAGCGCAGATGGGCCCGCAACCCCTCCGGCATCTCTGAGAAGTCGGTGAATAGATCCGGGAAGGCCCGACGGTAGGCGTCAATGATGGGGTCATCCGTCGGCATCACGTAGAAGTCCACCGTGCCTTCGTAGGCATCCACCACCGCCTTCACCGAATTGCGGACGTAGTTAAAGTTCGTGTCAAGCCCGCTGCCGGCGCTGAGTTGCGCCGTATCGGCCTGCTCGGCATAGGGATAACGATCAGTCGTCGTGTAGGCGTCCAGGATCCACTTCACTCGGCCGTCATCGATCACCGGGTAGGGGTCGGCATCAAATTTGAGGAACGGCGCCAGAGTCGCCGCCCGCTCTTTGACATCACGGATGTACAAAATCTTCGACTTTTCGGTGATCTGATCGGAGATCAGCGGGTTCACATCTCCGAAGCGAACGGCAAAAGCGGCCCGCTTGGCGAAGTTGTCGAGTTGAACCCCGTCATCACCTTCATAGGTAGTGAACTGGGTCTTGGTGTCGTCCTCGTAGCTGAGTTCCCGTTGTCGGGAACCCACCACTACGTAGGAATCAAGGTTCTCACCGAAATACAACTCGGGGCGATCAAGGGCGAGTTCGCCATAGGAGGAAACGTACGGGATGTCCTTGCCCACGAAGTTGGGCTCGCCACCGGAACCAACCGCGTTGGCCGGAGCCACAATGGCGCCATACCCGTGGGTGTAGGTGAGGTGTCGAGCCGCCCACGACGACTGGGGCACCCCGGCGCTATTGAGATCACGGGCTGACAAGACCACCTGCGTGGGCACACCGTCGAGTTCGTACCGGTCCACATCCACGTCGTTCACTCGGTAGTAATCCCGAACGCGCTGCAGCTGAGGGAAGGTGCGGCCCAGCACGATTTCCGACGGATCCCAAATCCGAATGTTTCGAATAGAAGCGTCACTGGCAGTGAGGTCGATCTCGTTCTTGTCGGTCTCGAGCTCGTACGTATTCACCTGAACCACGTCGGCGTCGAGACCGAGCGCCTCGCGAGTGGCCTCGATGTTTCGCTCGATGAAGGGGCGCTCACGCTCCGGTTCGTTCGGAGTCACGGTGATCCGCTGGATGAACTGGGGGTAAACCGCCCCAGCCACTACTGCCACCAGTGCCCAGAGTCCGATGCCCACGACCGGCAACGTCCACCCACGGCGGAAGATATTGACCAAGAACAGCAACACGCTCACCAGCGAGATGAGTAAGAGCAGATTGATCGCCGGTAGTTGTGCGTTCACATCGGTGTAACCGGCCCCGCCCACGAAACCTCTCGACGACACGGTGAGGTCATAACGCTGGAGCCAGTAGCCCGCCGCTTTCACCAGCGCCAGTAGCGCCAGCAGAACCGACAGATGGGCTTTCACCTGCGGCGTAACCCGATTGTGCACAGCACTCATGCGAATGCCGCCATTGAGGTAGTGCGCCACCACCGTCACGACCAACACGATCAGAAATGTGGCGAACAGCCACCCCGCCAGGAAACTGAGGAACGGCAACTTGAACACATAGAAGCCGACGTCCGTACCAAACTGCGCGTCGGCTATCCCAAACTTCCCGCCGTTGATGAACAGCAGCCAGGAGTCCCACTCGCTCCCCACTCCGGTGCCGGCGATGAGCGCCAGAAACCCGGCGATACCTAAGCGAATCCAACCGTTATGACCACCGATGATTTCCTGGTACCGCTCGATGAACTCATCTTCGGGCCCCGGCGGTCGGAACCGAGGGGCCACCCGGTCGGCGATCACCAAGTTCACCCACATGACCATGAAAAACCCGGCGGTGAAGAGCAGCGACAGGACCACCTTTGATCCCACCACCCCCCGCCACACCTCGGCCTTACCCAGAGAATCAAACCAGAGGAAGTCGGTATAGAAACCCGCTACGCCCCGCAGCGACATCGCCAGGACAAAAACGGCGACCCCGCCAACGACGAGCCAGGTGCGGCCACGACCCGAACCAACCGATCGCGGCGCCCGGGGGGGCATATCACTGGGGGCACGCATGGCGGCGAGCCTACCGGGGGCGGGTCAGTGGTTGGCCGCGGCCACCAGACACCGGCAACCGGGATGAGCCGGAGCACAACGATGCCCCGTCGGGAACTCCTCCCCTTTCACAATCGCCCCGGCCAGAACGTTGTCGTCGCAGTCTGGGCACGGGGGCGCGGCCGGGTCGAGCACCCAGCACACCGGCCCGCCCGGAAGCAACTGCTCGAACGAGCCGCGGCCGTAAGCGGCGGTGAGGAAATGACGCGATACCTCACTCAGACGCTGGCCCTTCCACTCCCGGTACACCGCCCGCACGCGGTCGGCCACATCGTCGAGGTTCCCATCTGAGGCCGAGAAACTGCGCTCGATCCGATCTCGCAGTGGAGCCGTGAGTTCCTTGGCCAGATCGTCAACCAGATCATCAACCGACGGCGGCGGCGCTCCATCCGCCCCGGCCCGAGCGGCGTCTGACAGTGCCGTCGAAGCCGTCTCGGCCCACCGTGCCGCGTGATCGTTCGACGAAGGGAGAAGATCATCCACCCCCTTGGGCTTGACCCGCCGCAAACGGTCGAGCACCTCGTTCTGCTCGTCGGCCAGCGTGCGCTTGAGCCGACGAGCGAGTTCCTTATCGATCGAAGCAATCGCTGCATCGCGCGCCCGGAAGGGCACACCGGCGGGATCCTCAATCGCCTCTGGGTCCGCATCCTCGGAAACCTCCGCCTCCGCCTCGGGCCCAGACTCAGACTCGGCGGTTTGATCGGCCCGTAGGCGGGCGAACACATCCGTGGCGGCCGGAAGATCCGCAACAGCCTCAACAACCCCCGGCTCCTCAAGCGGTGCCGTCGCCGATTCCGCCGCCGGGTCGGCCTCTGCCTCCCCGAGAATCCGAATCCCCTCGCCGTCAGCGGGTGGCTCTACCCGGATCAACGCGCCCGACGGCAACCCGTCGAAAGCGCCTCCCTTACGGCGCCGGCCCTTGCGGCCGCGCCGCGCCGCGAGGTCGGACGCCCCGGGGGCATCGGTCGCATCAGGCTGCACCGCCACCGCGAGGGGACGCTCTCCCTCAGAGATCACTTCCGCCACCACCACTACCGGCACCTCGCCGGATAGTGGCCCGGGGTCCTGGGCATCGTCTCCCATGTCCTCGACTAACTCCAGCAACTTTCCCTCGGCTAAGTGCGGATCGAGCGATACGGCGCTGCGTACCTCATCCTCGAGTTGCTCGATGGTGGATTCAGGCTCGTCGTCGAGTTGCCGAGTGGCACTCTCCCCCGCCATCCGAGCATCGGAAAGCGACACCACAAGTTCGTTGGTGGCCTCATCGGTGGTACGCCGCACCAGGTCGTATGCCTCCAGCAATCGCTCCCGGCCAGCATTGAGTTTCTCAACCTGCTGGCGGGCTTTTTTGCGCCGCGAGGCCAAATCGCGAAGCACTCGCTCTCGCACCACCTGCGCTTCCGCCACCATCTGGCGGCCCTCGAGCCGGCCGGCCTCGGCCAACGCGGCAGCCTCCTGCAGCGCCCGTTCGTGATCTGCGTCGAGCTGCTCGCGAGCGGCCTGGGCCTGCGCCGCCAACTCCTCACGGCGATGACGGGCGGCGTCGGCGGCTTCGGTGCTCAGACGATCGAGTTCCTGGCGGGCCGATGTACGCATCGACTCACTCTCGGTGAGGGCCTCCGCCAGGCGTCGATCAGCCTCTCGTACCGCCTCGGACCGTGTGGAGGCCGCCTCGCTGGTGGCGGCATCGATGATCCGCTCGGCCGCTGCCTCGGCCTTCGTGCGGATCTCCGCCGCCGCCTCGCGAGCCGAGGACAGCACCCGAGTGGTCTCCTCGCCCAACATCTCGAGAAGCATCGAATCATCCGGGTGTTCCGACATCCCCAGCCGGGCCTCGGCCCGATGGGCACGCTCTTCTAGCGCCACGGCCTCCCGCTGGAGGCGCTCGACCAACGACGACACCTCATGCAAAAAGGCACGAACCTCCTGCTGTTCGTAGCCGCGGCGTCCTACGCCAAAATCCTTGCGGGCAATACCGGTGCTATCGATCGATTCGGCCATCACCCTCGAATGCTACGACTACGCCCGGAGTGGGGCGGGGACGGGTAAATCAGCCGCCGCCACCGCCAGCCGCCTGCGGCACCAACTCCGCCGGAGTTCCCCCCAGTTCGATGAGGGCTGCCAGAGCCTCCTCCAGGGTGTCGACCGCGATCACCTGCACGTCATCACCCACCGCGGCCCGCACGAGTTCGAACTCACTGGTCGGCACGAGGAACACGTCGTAGCCCGCCTGTCGCACCGCCACCGCCTTCTGCACACCACCACCCACCGGCCCCACTGTGCCGTCCAACGCGATGGTGCCGGTCACCGCCACCCGAGTCCCCCCGGTGAGTTGGCCCGGGGTCAGGGTATCGATCACGGCCAGCGTGAACGCCAGGCCGGCGGAGGGTCCGCCCACCGTGCCGGAGTCGATTGTGACATCAATGGGAAAATCGAAGTCCACGATTCGATCCTGGGGAATAATCCCGATCACGGCGCGCTCCGGCCTATCTTCCGCCGCCGCCGTGGTGACCTGCACCTTGATCCGGGTAGTGCTGCCCGCCGGTCGCTCCACTCCCAACGTATGGGAGGCTCCCGGTCCCCCCACCTGCAACAAGGTGCCGAGCTCACCGATTTCATCCACCGGTTCGTCATCCACCGTCACGATCACGTCATTACGTTCCAACACTGCGGCGGCTGACGAATCCGGACTTATCTCACGCACGATGACTCCCGAGGTGGTGATCCTCACGTCCTCGCCGAGATACCCCTCCGCCACCGCGATAGCAGTGGAGATTGAGGTCTCCATGAGTTCGGCGTTGTAGCGACGGTTCGCGCCAGCCGAAAGCTTGCCCCGCACGGCTTCCTTCGGTAATACGTCAATATCCTTATCCAACCAGCCCACCGCCGCTTCCAGCACCGACGCGGACCTCGAACTCACCGTGGTGAAGGCAACCGGTTGGTCGGACGGGAAACTGTCGGCATCCACCACCGTGATCTGATTGTTGACCGGCCAGACCGACCCTGGCCTCAGCGCCACATAGGGCACCGGAATCAAAGCGGCAGCGACCACCACGGCTACCAACACGGCCCCCACCACGCCCACAATCCGCCACCGGCGACCAAGACGTCGCGGCTCATCCTCTTCCGCACTCGGATGAGGCACAAGGTTTTCCGGCGGTAGCATCGGCCCCAGCGTGGCCAGTATCGGGTCGAATCTCAAGTCGCGGGCAGGAGGAAGACACCTGGAAGACACCGGCGCGCCGCTCGGCGGGGATCCCCGCCAACCTCTCGGGTGGCGACGCGCCCGCGCCCGGGTGGGCCCGATGGCGGTCAGCACCGAACTCGCCGGCATGGGTGGCCTCGCCGTGGTGGACCCCATCCCATCCCATCGCTCAGCCACGAGCCGCGATGACTGATCCCGACGACGGCGAAGTTCGCCGCGCCGTCGTCCTCGCCGGACACGACGGCGACGAAACCACCGCCCGCCCGGGCCTGATCCACCCCAACCCCGGCGTGCGCTCCAGCGCTATCGGCGCCCTCGAGCGCATGGGCGCCCTGCACATCGACGATCTCGAGGCCGCCCTGGGGGATACTGCGGCATCCGTGGCGCGCCGGGCGTGCGAGGCAGTAGCCCTGCTTCCCGGGGATCAGGCACCGTCGCTCCTCCACACCCTCAGTGGATCCGATGCCACCGTGGTCGAGGTGGCGGCTTGGGCCAGCGGGGAGCGCCAACCCCCCGAGGCGGGGATCGTGGCCGTGCTGGCCCATCTCACCACCACTCACGATGATTCGCTGGTACGGGAGGCCGCTGTCGCCGCCCTCGGGGCCATCGGCGATGACGCCGGGCTGGCGGCCATCCTGACGGCCACGGGCGACAAAGCCGCGGTGCGCCGGCGGGCCGTGCTGGCATTGGCGCCCTTCGACGGCGAGGCCGTGGACGCCGCCCTCGAACACGCACGCCACGACCGCGACTGGCAGGTTCGGCAAGCCGCCGAGGACCTCAGCGACTAAGCGATGCGCCGCAGCGGTTGCAACGAGCCGAGAAACCCGCCGGAGTTACCTGCACGGTGAGCCGCTTCCCACACCCCTCACAAAATCGAGGCGGGTCGAGGGCGGGCCCGCACCCCGAGCACTTCGCTGATAGGCGACCGCAGCCGCAGCAATGAGCGGCACCTGCGGCGGGCACCGCTCAGATGGCCTTGGACAGCACGCCGATCGGCATGCGCAGGTCAGACAACATCTGCAGATCTTCCTCGGGAGAGCGACCCAACGTGGTGAGGTAGTTTCCCACGATCAGCGCGTTGATCCCGGCAGTCAAGCCAAGCGCTTGCAATTCTCGCAGGGTGACCTCACGGCCGCCGGCGTAACGCAAGATCACCGAAGGAAGCGCCAGGCGGAACAGCGCGATCCAACGAATAGCTTCGAGCGGCTCCACCAGTTTCCGAATCATCAGTGGCGTTCCTGGTCGCGGATTGAGGAAGTTCAGCGGCACCTCGGCCGGCTCCACCTCCCGCAACTGATCCAGTAGTTCGAGACGCTGCGCCACCGACTCGCCCATACCCAACAGCGCGCCGCAACACAGTTCCATCCCTTGCTCGCGCACGAGACGACAGGTGTCGAAGCGCTCCTCCCAGGCATGGGTGGTGACCACGTTCGGAAAAAACGAACGCGCCGTCTCCAGATTGTGGTTGTACCGATGCGTACCGACCTTGGCCAGGCGCACCGCCTGGGCCTCCGTGAGGATGCCGGCGGAGACAGCCACGTTCAGCCCGGTCTCCTCCCGCACGGCGGGTACCAGTTCCTCCAGCCGCTGCATCGTCTTTTCGTCGGGCCCGCGCACCGCCAACACCAGGCAGAACTCCGACGCGCCGATGGCCGCCGTCTCCTTGGCCGCCGCCATCACCTCATCCCGATCCAGGAACGGTGTGGCCTGCACCACCGTGTCGAACTGAGCCGACTGCGAACAGAAGTGACAATCCTCCGGGCAGCCGCCGGTCTTGGCCGACAGGATGCCTTCCACCTCCACCTCTGGCCCGCACCAGGACAAACGCACCTCATGGGCCAGCGCCGCCAGCGCCGGCACGCTCTCATCGGGCACCCCGGCCAGCTCGGCCAGTTCGGCGGAAGTGAGCTGCCGTCGCTCATCGAGCAGCGCAGTCGAGGCACGAGCGATCACCGAGCGGGGCGAAGAAGGATCCACGAGACACCACGGTAGAGGGCACAGGAGGAAGCGGTCGAAGCCAAACCTCCCCGGGCTCTATCGATTGCTCCCCATGAACATGTTTTTGAGGAGGTCGTAGGACTCGATACAACTACCCGCACCCAGCACCACGCACTCCAGCGGCGCATCCACGAGGTGCACCGGTATGTCGGTCTCGTTGGCCAGTCGCTGATCCAATCCCGCCAACATCCCGCCCCCTCCCACCAACTTCAACCCGTCGAGAATCAGGTCTTGGGCGAGATCAGGGGGGCTCATGCCGAGGCAGGACACCACCGATTCCACGATGGCCGATACCGGCTCCTCGATAGCCCAGCGCACCTCCTCGGGGGACAGGATGATCGTCTTGGGTAAACCGCTGGTGAGATCCCGACCGCGAACCTCCGCGTTCACTTCGTCGCGCACCGGCCACGCCGACCCGATGGCCACCTTGATCTCCTCGGCCGTGCGCTCCCCCACGGCGATCCCATACTCGCGGCGAATGAACTGGGTGATCGCGACGTCAATGTCGAAACTGCCCACCCGCACGGCCTTGAGAGCCACGACCCCCCCGAGGGAGATGAGCGCCGTCTCGGAGGTTCCGCCCCCCACATCCACCACCATGTTGGCCACCGGCTCGTGAATCGGCATGCCCGCACCGATCGCCGCCGCCATGGGCTGCTCGATGAGGTGGGCCTCCGCCGCCCCCGCCCGGCGGGCCGCCTCGGTCACCGCTCGGCGTTCCACCTCCGTAATAGCCGAGGGCACACAAATCACCACCCGCGGGCGATTGAAACGACTCACCCCCACGCGGTGCAACAAGAGCCGGATCATTCGCTGAGTGATCTCGAAATCGGTGATGGCTCCCTGACGCAGCGGACGCACGGCCACGATATGGCCCGGCGTGCGGCCGATCATCTGCCAGGCCTCCTGCCCCATGGCCAGCACCTCTTGGGTGTGTTCGTTCAGGGCAATCACGGTGGGTTCATTCAGTACGATCCCGCGGCCCCGCTCGTAGACCAGGGTGTTGGCCGTCCCAAGATCGATGGCAAGATCGCGGGCCATGACCTAGGCCTCCTCGTCAAGACGCTCTGGCCGCGCCGTACGCCGCAGGGGAGGCGGCGCATCGCCCGGAGGGGCGAGGGCATCCATTTCCCGTTGGAACGCTTCGATACCCGAGTTCAGCGTTGTTGGGGAACGATGCTGCAGCCACAGCACCAAGAAGCCCACCCCCGAAAACACCAGAGCGACCAGGAGGAACACCAGCGGGCTCACGGCCGCACCTCCGTGCAGGCCTGCGGGTCGAGGCCCCAACTCTCACCGTCGGCCCACGCCTCCCGCTTCCAGATGGGAACACTGCGTTTGACTTCATCGATGCCGAAACGAGCCGCGGCAAAGGCCTCGACCCGATGGGGAGCAGACACGGCCACCACCACGGCGGCGTCGCTCACCGCGAGGACCCCGGTGCGATGCAGTAACGCCACCCGCCCTACGGCTGGCCACCGAACCCGCAACTCGTTGAGCACGGCCTCCATGCGGAGCACGGCATGTTCCTCATACGCCTCGTAGTCCAGGCGGTGCACACCCTCTCGGCCCGGTGAGTGATCCCGGGCGGTGCCGGTAAAGGTGACCACCGCCCCACAGTGAGGGCGCAAAACCCACGCGGCCACCTCGGCCACCGGCAGGTCCTCGCCCGCGAGGGCAATCCAATCGTCGCCCGCTGCGGGCGCAGGGGCGCGGAAGCGATCCATCGCTGTCCACTGTAGATGGCCCGCGGCCCCCTCGGCACAGGGCACCACTACCGTTCCGGTTATGCCGCCCCACGACGACTCCGACGACGGCGGCGGCTTCGATCCTCCCCTGCCCCCCGAGGACCGCCTGTGGCGACATCCCTCGGAGATGGCCGGGGCCGGTGCGCCGGGGCCGGGTAGCCCCGTTCAAGGGCACACCCCCGCCGCGCGTCGAGTGATCTGGTCCACGGCGATCGGAGCGGGCGTGGCCGGGGCTGCGCTCACCCTGGGGGTCCTCGCCATCACCGGCACCTTCTCCGGTGCCGTCGCGGAGCATGTCGTGGAGAAAGTGGCGGTGAGTCCGGTGGTTTCCTCGCCGCTGCTGCGCGATGACCGTGGCGTCACTGTGGTGGCGGAACGCCTCGGTCCCGCCTTGGCCCGTCTGGTGCTCACCCAACCGGAAGGCCCTACCACCGGTACCGCCGTGATTATTCGCAGCGACGGGATGCTCGTCACCAGCGCCCGCCTGATCGGCGATGCCGAAGCCATCGAAGTGGTCCTCGCCGACGGACGCCGCTTCGAGGGCCAGGTGAGGGGTCTCGACTCCTTCACCGACGTGGCCGTCGTTCAGATCGCCGCCACCGACCTGCCCGTAGCCATCCTCGGATCATCCACCGATCTCGTGGTCGGCGCCCCCAGCGTCGCCATCGGCTCCGCCCTCGAGAGCGGGAGTGCCCCATGGGTATCATCGGGGGTGATCAGCGCCCTGGAGCGCAGGATCCCGGTCGGGGAGGAGTCGCTCCACGGGATGATCCAAGCCGATACCCCTATCGGCGCAACGGGGGGTGGCGGAGCCCTCGTTGATGCCAATGGATCAGTCATCGGCATCCTCGCCCCGATCGGCACCGCCGAGACCACCGGGTTCGCGTTCGCCACCCCCATCAACCTCGTGGGGCGAGTGGCTGCACAGCTCATGACCTACGGCCACGCCATCCACGGGTGGCTCGGCATCAACTGCACCGACAGCAGCGCCGCCACCACGCTGGCTCTGGACATCGACGGAGGCGCCGAGATTCTCGGCGTGCGCACCGAAAGTCCGGCCGCCCTCGCCGGTCTGAGGGCCAAGGACACCATCACCGAAATCGACGGCGAACCGATGGAATCAGCCTCTTCGATCGTGGTGGCTGTTCGCGACCACCGCCCGGGCGACGAGATCGCCCTGGGCTACTGGCGCGACGGCCAACACATCGACGCCAAACTCATCGTGGGCGAACAACCCGGGACGCGCCGCTAGCGACGGCGTCGATGCCGTCGGACCATGGCGGCGATACCCATCGCCTGGGCCAGCAGCACCACGCCGCCGGCCGCCAGAGCCACCTCTTGGCGGCGCGTGGGGCTCAGGGCGGCCCAGCGGCTGGCCTCATGGGCAGCCACATAGGCCTCCTCGTTGGAAGCGGTGGGGGCCCACCCCTCCGCCTTGAGGCGATCGTTAGCCACCACCCAGGGGTGGGCTGTGAACGGCAGGAGTTCGGGCGGGGTGGCCCCGAGGCCCCAGCGCCAACGCAGCCCCGCCCAGCGCACCGCCAGCCGCTCCGGCACCCGCAGTCGGAGTCCACCACCGGCCAATGCCCTCACCGTGTCGCCATCGATCCATCCATCAGGGGCCACATTGCGCGGCCCGTCGAGGCGAGCCCGACGCGCTAGATCCACCGCGGAGGCCAGATCGGCCACATCAAGGAACTGACCGGGCGGCTCGTCTTCCACTACCGGCAAGGCCGAGGATCGCGCCAGGGCCCGAGCCAGCCAGCCGTTACCCTGCGCGCAGACGGTCACAGTGGGTCGCAAGAGAGTGACGGTGACCCCAGGATGGTCGTCACGCCACTCACCCGCCGCCCGCTCCACTTCAGCCTTCTCGAACGCGCACGACACTCCCGGGTTCGGACGCAGTGGCGCCTCCTCGGTGAGCGGCACCGGATTATTAGCCCAGGCGCCGTAGGCGATGGCACTCGAGAGCAGGACCACGTGGTGGGCTCCTACCGCGGTGGCGGCCTCCAACACGAGCCGCGCCAACGCTGCGTCACCGGCCTCCCCGGGGGAGGAAGTAACGACGCCGGTGGTCTGGGCAAGATGAACGATCACGGTGACGCCGTGGGCCAGATGCTTGAGATCGGCCTGCTCCAGGGCCACCACATGGGGCTCCACCCGGGCCGGAAGATCGTCGAGGGGACGTTGATCCAGGGCCAGCACCCGCTCCACCGAGGGATCGGCCGCCACGAGGGCTACGACGTGTCGGCCCAGCGCACCACCGGCGCCGGTGATGAGAACGGTGGATCCGCCGCGGGGTGCATCAGAGGTCATCTGCTCTACGATGCCCCCGTGAGCGATCAGGGTCCATTCGGGAATCCCTTCGAAGGCATTCCCCTCTTCGGCGACATTGCCCGGATGCTCGGGCAACAGGGCGCCAGCCCCTGGGACAACGCCCGCAACCTGGCCATCAACGTAGCCACCGGCGGCCACAGCGAAGCCAACGTGGACCCGATCGAACGCATCGATATCGAACAACTGGCCCGCGTGGCCGAGCTCAACGTGGCGCAGGTCTTGGAACTACCTACCTCGGTCAACGGCCGGGCGGTGTCCGTCCTCCCCGTGAACCGCTCCACCTGGGCACAGACCACCCTCGATGCCTATCGCCCGCTGGCCGAGCGCCTCGCCGAGGCCCTCAGCCCATCCCCCACCGCCGACGTCGACACCCCGTCTGACGACGGGCCCGCCGACCCTCTCGCCGGCATCCTTCAGATGCTCCAGCCCATGATGCTGGCGATGACCGCGGGTTCCATGGTGGGCCATCTCGCTCAGCGCTCCTTCGGCCAGTACGACCTGCCCATCCCGCGGCCGATCACCGGGACAGCCGCCGACGAGTTGCACCTGTTGGTGCCCAACCTCGATGCCTTTGCCACCGAATGGAGCATCAACCCTGAGGAGATCCGACTCCTCACCTGTGTCCACGAGATCGCACACCACAGCTTGTTCGGCGTACCCCACATCCGCGATCGGATGAACGACCTTCTCACCAGTTACGTATCTTCCTTTCGTAACGACGCCGGGGCCATCGAGGACCGGCTCGGGACCATCGACCTCAACAACCCGGAATCCATGAACCACCTCCAGGAAGTCTTCGGCTCGCCCGAGATGATCCTCGGTGCCATCACCTCGCCGACCCAGCAAGCCATGCGGCCCGCGCTGGAAGCCCACGTTGCGATCGTCGTAGGAGTGGTCGATCACGTGGTGGATGAAGTGGGTACGCGACTGGTCACCAACTACGGGATGATCAGTGAAGCCGTCCGGAGACGCCGAGTGGAAGCAGCCGAACCCGACCGCTTCGTGGAGCGCCTCTTCGGCCTCGAACTGACCCAGCCCACCTACGACCGCGGCGCCGCGTTCGTGACCGGCGTAATCGAGCGGAGTGGCGAGGCCGGTCTCCGCCGCCTGTGGACCGACGTCAGCCATCTGCCCACCCCCCCCGAAGTTGACGCACCCGGGCTGTGGCTAGCCCGGATCGACCTCTAGCCTCGCTCCCCGGGACCTGTCGAGGGCACCGCGCCATCGCCACCGCCCGATGAGTGGCGGCCCATAAATCGCTGGTTCCATCGCAAGGCGGTGCCGTCCATCGTGCCGACAACGGCCTCGGCGGGTTGGTGCTGGTCCGGCGGAATCCCCGGACCGGCGGGGCGACGATCAACCCCGGCCCGTCGGCTCACTCGCACTCGGCTGAGATAGACACACAGGCTCAACGCGGCCACTAAGCCAATCGCCGCGTACCCGACACGAAGCGGAATCGGCACCAACACGGGGATCGACGCCCCTACCACCCACACCGCCTGAAAGCGCAGTTCGAAACGAGCGAACGACCGCCCTCGGTTGGCATCGGGGGCGTCGCGCTGCACCAACGAGTCGAAGGCCAGCCGACCAGTACTAGCCACCGCCGCCATCGAGCCCGCCAGCAGGGCCGACCAAACGATCGTTCCTCGCCAGGCGGCCACTGCCCCCACGCCCGCAGCCACCGCCAGCGAGGCCGTCAACATGCGCTCCTCGGTGAAGGTCCGGCGAAGAACCGGGGCCAACCCGGCACCGGCCAGGGTGCCCAACCCGCTGAGGCCCAGCACCAGCCACAGGTGCCAGTACGGGCCATCACGAAAGCTGAAGAGCAATAGGAACGCCAGGAACCCCACCAGGCCGCGGATCACCGACATCGCCTGGGCGGCCAGGATCACCCCGATGCCGCGCAACTCGGCTACCTCTGCGGCGGTGGCGGGGGCATCGGCCACCCGGGTGGGTGGGATCCGAATCGCCGCGTAGGTGCCACCCGCGTAGGCGAGCGCCGCAATCAACAAAATGCCCTCGGAACCTCCAAGAGCAAAGGCGATCGCCGCCGGGATCGCCATCACCGGTACCGCCAACCCCGACAGCAATTGCAGTTTTGCGTTGGCCTCCACCAGGCCGGCGTTGCCGTGCACAACCGTGGGTACCAACGCCGCCCGCGTGACGCCATAGACCTTCCCCATCGCCAAGACCAGAAAGGCCTCGGGGAACAGCAGCAGCCCGGAGAGATCGCCGATCATCATCAAACAGGCAAAGGCCCGAACGGCATTCACCCCCACGATCACCCAGCGTCGAGCACCCACCGATCGATCCAGCGCCGGACCGATGAGCGGACTCACCAGCGCCAGCGGAGCCACCGTCAGAGCCAGATAGAGAAAGACCTTCCAACGGGCATCGTTGGGGTCGAGATCGAAAAATAATGAGTTGGCGAGGGCGATCGCTACGAGGACATCGCCAGCCGAGGAGAGCGCATGCGCCCTAGCCAACCGGGCAAAGGGGGATGTCTGGAACGCCAGGGGGGTCGAAGAAGACCCCGAGATGGGTTGCCAACCGGCCGGATCAGACATCCGCCCCATCGTAGGAGCACCCTCACCAGCACCGCTGCCGGCGCTCAGACCTTTGGCACGGGCAGCGCATACTTGTAGCCAAGCCCGCGAATCGTGACAATGCGCGTCGGCGGGGCGGAACTGGTTTCCACCTTGGCCCGCAACCGCTTGATGTGCACGTCCAATGTCTTGGTGTCGCCCACGTAGTCGAAACCCCAAATCCGATCGATCAGCACTTCCCGCGTGAGAACCCGGCCAGCATTAGCCAGCAAGAGTTCCAGCAACTCGAACTCCTTGAGCGGCAGGCTCACCACCGTCGAGCGGATCACAACTTCGTGGCGATCCGAATCGAGGGTCACATCACCCACCTGCAGTACGTCTCCGCGAAGCAGGACCTCGGCGGCGTCGCCATCGTGGCGCCGCAGCACTGCCCGCACCCGCGCCACCAACTCGCGCAGCCGATACGGCTTGGCGATGTAGTCATCGGCGCCCACCTCAAGCCCCACGACCGTATCGATCTCAGTGGACTTCGCTGTCACCATGATGATCGGCACGAGAGACCGCCGCCGCAGTTCACGACACACATCGAGGCCCGACAGTTTCGGGAGCATCACATCGAGCAGAACTAGGTCCGGTTTGACCACATCGAACACGGTGATGGCCTCGAGGCCATCCCGGGCCACCTGAACCTGAAATCCTTCGCGTTTCAGGCCCACCGTGAGGGCATCCACATAGGATTCCTCATCCTCCACCACGAGAATGGTGGCGCCTGACCGGCTCACGATACGTCCGAGCCGGCCAACACCGGAAGACGCAACGTGACCACGGTGCCCTCCCCTTCCAATGACTCCGCCACCACTCTTCCTCGGTGATTGTCGGCCACATGACGCACGATGGCGAGGCCTAGGCCAGTGCCCCCCGTGTCCCGACTGCGGCCACTATCGACCCGGTAGAACCGCTCGAATACATGCTCGAGGTCACGACGCGGAATTCCTATCCCGTGATCCTCCACGCTGATGCGCATCCAACCCTCATCCACCCGAGCCTCCACCTGCACCGCGCACCCCTGCTCGGAATATTTCACCGCATTCTCCAACAGGTTGTACACAGCCGACACCAGTTGACGGCGGTCGCCCGAAACGCACAACGAGGGGTCGATCTCCGCCGCTTCGATCATCACCCCCCGCTGCTCCGCGGCAGGCCCCACGCGCTCAACCGCCTCGGCAATGAACACCCGCACAGCCACCACATCGCGCTTGGGCTCATCTTCGGCCTCGATCCGGGAAAGTTCCAGCAGATCATCGATGGTGTGGCTCACGCGAAAGGCCTCTTTCAGTAACCGCTCCGCCAAACGTTGGGCAACCACCGGGTCCTCCTCGGAGAGCAAGGTCTCCGTGAGAAGGGCGAGAGCGCCAACCGGGGTTTTCAGTTCGTGACTGATATTCGCCACGAAATCACGTCGAACCGCCTCCAGGCGGCGGCGCTCGGTGAAATCATCGATGACCACCAGCACGCCGGTCAGATGCTCATCCTGCAGGAGAGGCCAGGCTTGGAGCGACACGCTGCGTTGTGGAGGCCCGAACAGGTCGAGCGTGCGCCGTAACGGGGCCTCGGGTTCGGGCCCCGCGGCGACCTGGGCCAGCGTGGTGAGGGCTTCTTCCACCAGCGCGTCGCCGGGATAGCCGGTGAAGTGCTCCGCCGCCTCATTCCTGAACACCACCGTCCCCGCCGCATCGAAGACCGCCACTCCCTGCGGGATGAGGGCCAGGACACGCGACAACCGAGCTTCGATCATGGCGGCCTCCTGAAGCCGCCGCCGCGAACGCTCCACCCCTCCCTCGATCAGCGCGGTCGCCCCCGCTAAGCCGCTGCCCGTGGCCAGTCCCTCTTCGGAGAGCGACTCGCCGGCCCGTCGCAGGCGTTGGACAAGGCGACGTTGGTTCGCCAGCACCTGGCCGAGGCCGCCAGCCAGAACCACTGCGCTGAGCCCCAGCAACACCGTCCAGATCACCCGAATCGGCCCGTGACGTAGTTCTCGGTGCGCCCGTCGTTAGGTTTTGAGAATATTTTATCGGTGTCATCGACCTCTACGAGCAGACCCGTGCGGGTGTCACTATCAGGGTTCACTTCCGTGGTGAAAAAGGCGGTGCGAGTACTTACCCGCGCCGCCTGCTGCATGTTGTGAGTAACGATCACAATCGTGAACTCATTCTTGATCTGCTGCATCAGGTCTTCGATCCGAGCCGTGGCCATGGGATCGAGGGCCGAGCACGGCTCGTCCATCAGCAGCACCTCCGGTTCGGTAGCGATGGCTCGGGCGATGCACAGCCGCTGCTGCTGTCCGCCGGAGAGTCCCAGGCCCGAAGCCTTCAAGCGCGACTTTACTTCGTCCCAAAGTCCCGCGGAACGCAACGCTTTCTCCACGATGTCGTCCATGTTGCCTTTGGTCCCCGCCACCTTCGGGCCGTAGGCCACGTTCTCGTAGATCGACTTCGGGAAGGGATTGGGCTTTTGGAACACCATGCCGATGCGCCGCCGCACCTCCACAGGGTTCACGTCTCGGTGGTAGAGGTCTACGCCGCGGTAGGTCACTGAGCCCTCCACCCGGGCGGTGTCGATCAAGTCGTTCATGCGGTTCAAACAGCGCAGGACCGTCGTCTTGCCACACCCCGATGGCCCAATAAACGCAGTGATCTGGTGCTCGTAGACGTCGACGTTGACATCCCGCACCGCCAGGAAGTCTCGGTAGTAGACCGACACATCTCGTAACCCAAAGACCACCTCGGGTAGAGGCGCCGGCGGGGTGACGTTCATCGAAGCGGTGCTGCTCATTTCCTCCACAGGGCCAGACTCTACGGGCTTGACAGTCATCACCATTGATTAGTTCCTCTTCTTCTCGAAGTGAGTGCGCAGGATGATGGCAAAGGTGTTCATGGTCATCACGAGCAGCAACATGACGATGATGGCGGCGGCGGCCAACTCGCGAAAACCCGCCCGGGGGGTACGGGCCCAATCGGCGATCACCACCGGGAGGGCAGTGAAGCGCTCGGTGAGTTGTGACGGGTCCACCAGACCCTCCTGCCCGGGCAGCAGCCCCGTCACGGCCCCGATGAGCAAAAGCGGAGCCGCCTCACCGATCGCCCGAGCGAGGGCCAAGACCGTTCCGGTGATAATCCCGGGCAGCGCGTAGGGCAACACCAGCGTGCGGCTGACCTCCCACCGGGTGGCCCCCACGCCATAGCCGGCCTCCCGCAGCGTCCCCGGCACCGCCCGCAGGGCTTCAGCCGAGGTGATGATCACAATCGGCAGCACCAGGATGGCCAAGGTAACCCCCGCCGAAATCAGCGTAGCGCCCCCGGTAAATGACTCCAGCTGTTTCACAAAAATCGTGAGTCCGAGGATGCCGTACACAATCGATGGCACGGCGGCGAGGTTGCGAATGTTGAGATCAATGAAGCGAGTCAGGCGACCCTTCCCGGCGTACTCCTCCAGATAGAGCGCCGACGCCACCCCGATCGGAAAGGCGAGGACCACCGTGAAGACGGCGATCCAAAAGGTGCCTCGGATGGCCTGGAACACCCCCGCCGAGTCTGCTTTAGTGCGAAGACCACCCGACAGGAAGCTCTCGGCTCGAGTGGTGAAGACCCCTGTGCCGGTGCTGAACACATCGGCGAAGAGGACCCCCAGCACGAGCAGAGCCACTGAGATGGCAGAGAACAACAGGACCGCGAACATCCGCCCGCCGGGATCGCTTCGGCCGCTCTTGATCTGGCGTTCGATGCGGTCGGTGGCCTCGCGGCCGCCAACCCCGATCGTGGTGAGGGGCATCAGAGGCCTAGTAACTCTGACGCACGCGGCGTACGAAGCGGCCGGCGACAATGTTGAGGGCCAGCGTGACCGCGAACAACACAGCGGCCACGAAATACAGGCTCTGGAATGTAAGTCCTTCGCCCACCACTTGGTCAGTGCCCTGGGCCTGGGTGGCCATCGCCGCCGTCATGGTTAGCCCCGGCTTGAGTGGATCGAGCGAAAAGCTCTGGCTCCCGGCCGCCCCGGCGGCGATGAACACGATCATCGTCTCGCCGATGGCCCTCGATACCGCCAAGATGGCGGCCGCCACGAGGCCGGAGACGGCGGCGGGGACAACCACCCGGAGCACCGTAGTGGAGCGACGAGCCCCCATCCCGTAACTGGCTTCACGAAGGGAATCGGGTACCGCCCGCAAGGCATCCTCGGACACCGAGGCGATCAGGGGAATCGACAGGATCCCCACCGCGATGCCGGCCGCAGTGAGGTTGAACAACTTGGCGCTGTCGAACAACCGCTGCACGATGGAGGGAGAAATCACCGAAATGGCGAAAAACCCCAACACCACACTGGGCAGGCCCGCCAACACCTCGAGGCTGGGCTTCAGGAAGCGGCGCACACCCGGCCGGGCGTATTCCGAAAGGTAGATGGCCGAACCGAAGCCCACTGGGACAGCCACCATCATCGCGACCGCCGTGACCAGCACGCTACCCACGATCAACGTACGAAGGTCGTAGACCCCCTGGCGTGGGTACCAGCCGTCGGAAAACAAGACGGCGGACCATTCGACGTTCGTGACGAAGATGATCGCCTGGCGCGACAAGGCGTACACGATCCCGACACTGACCAGGATCGATACCGACGCCGCCGCGCTCAACATCGCCCGCACCACGGCTTCCTTGCGCATGCGGCGGGCATCCCCACCTAGTTGCGCCAGCGTGAGTGCCCCTGGCGCTCCCATCGCTTCAGTCATCGAGGTGCCTCGGGGCGGCGCACTCACCGGCGACAACGCCTCGGTAACAGGGATCGATACCTCGCCACCGAGCCGATCGGACCGATGGATGCTTGCTGCAGAGATTCATCCCTGACGCGTACCCAACTCTTTGGCCTGCCAGACCGACCGACTCTCCTCCAGCACAACGGGGTCCAAGCCCACGTAGCCCACCTCCTCCACCGAGGCGATACCCGCCTCGGAGAGGTAGTAATCCACGTAGGCCGCCACGGCTTCGCTGTCGGTGGCGCTCTTGGCGTTCACGTAAATGAAGAGCTCACGCGAGAGCGGATAGTCGCCGGAGGAGATCGCCTCCGGCGTGGGAGCGATGCACTCGCCGTTCGGCTCCGACGCTACGGGAAGCACCCGTACGCTCTCACCCGCCTCGTTGGCATACGCCACACCGACCCAACCAAGACTGGTATCCGAACCCTGGACGCCAGCAATGATGGCCGTGTCATCGGCCTGCGACGAGTAATCGGGACGGATGGCTTCCGCTTCATCCTCCGCGATATTGCCCGACGCCGCCCGAGCCTCCCCCGAAGACTTCAACGCCAATTCGCCGAAGGAGTCGTACGTGCCCGACTCGGCCCCGGGGCCGGTGATGTCGAGGTCTGCCGAGGGGAACTTGGTAGTCGAACCCAGCGCCGAGGCGATGCCAGACGCGTCAGACCACTTGCTAAAGCCCTGCGACTCGGCCCCTATCAACGCGTAGAGGTCGGCCCGGCTCAGGCATTCGACGGCATCATTGGCCCGGTTGGTGACCACGGTGAGTCCGTCGATGCCGATCGCTAGCTCGATGAACTCAACGCCACTGGCGGCGCAGGCCTCCGCCTCGGCGGGCTTCATCGGCCGGGAGGCGTCGGCGATGTCGATCTCGCCCTTACAGAAGAGCACGAACCCGTCGCCCGTGCCCGGACCGTCGACCGTGGCGGCTACCCCGGAGCCACAGTCCAACAACTTCTCTCCCACCGCGGCCGAGATCGGTTCTACGGTGGAGGAACCCGAGACACTTACCGCACCATCACCCACCGGGCAGTCGGTGGCATCGGCGCCGACGGCGGCGTCGTTGTTCTGGCCGCTTGAGCAGGCGGCGAAGGCGAACAGGGCAACCACCAGCGTGGAACCCAGGGCGAGCTTCTTCATCTTCATCTTTTCAAGCCTCCCAGACCGACGGCGCCCACCTTTGAGCGCCCCTGACGCGGAAACCTAAGCCGCTCGAGGGTGCGTTCGGGGTGAGTGAAGTGAACAGGAGATGAACGAAGAACAAACACTTCCGGTGCCGTGGTGGCACACCCGAACCTCAGGCGAGTCGACGGAGCCGCGTTTGGGCGATCTCCTGCAACCGCTCATGGGTGTCCACCGTGTCGAGAAGGGGCACATGATGCCAGTCGCCGTGGGCATCGAGGGCCCACGCCAGGGTGTCGTCGGCCAGGTTCACCGCCAGGATCTCATCAAGACGAGCCTGCAGGGATGCATCTGTGACCGGCGCCAATGCCTCGACCCTCCGATCCAGGTTGCGAGGCATGAGGTCGGCGGACCCGATCAGATACATCGCTTCACCATCACCGGCCCCGTTGGCAAAGCGATAGATCCGGGAGTGCTCCAGATACCGTCCCACGATCGACCGCACCCGGATGTTCTCCGACAACCCATCCAGGCCCGGGATCAGACAGCAGATGCCGCGCACGATGAGCTCGATCGCCACCCCCGCCTGGGAAGCCGCATAAAGGGCATCAATGACCTTGGTGTCCACGAGGCTGTTCATCTTCAACGTGATGGCACCATGGCCCCCCGCCTGCGTCACCGAGATTTCGTTGCGAATGAGGCCATCGAGGCCAGGGCGCGTCCCGTGGGGCGACACCAACAGACTGGTGTAACGCACATCGCGTCCGTAGCCGGTGAGATAGTTGAACAGTTGCGTGAGGTCGGCCCCGATGGCCGGCGAGGCGGTGAGGAGCCCCACGTCTTCGTAGATGCGGGCCGTCTTGGAGTTGTAGTTGCCCGAGCCCACGTGGCAGTAGCAGCGGACACCATCGGGCTCGTCGCGCACCACCAGAGCTGTCTTCGTGTGCACCTTGAGGCCAACCAGCCCATAGACAACGTGCACCCCGGCGGTTTCGAGTGCTTTGGCCCACTCGATGTTGGCTCCCTCGTCGAACCGGGCCTTGAGTTCCACCAGGACGGCCACCTGCTTGCCCCGCTCGGCGGCCCTGATCAGAGATCGCACGATGGGGCTGTCACCTGAGGTGCGATACAGCGTCATCTTGATCGCCAGCACCGAGGGGTCCGTGCTGGCTTGGCGAATGAACTCCTCCACCGTCGTGCGAAACGAGTCGTACGGATGGTGCAGGAGCACGTCGCCCTCGCGCAGCACGGCGAAGAAATCCGGACGCTCATCCTCGCCGGTGTCGAGGCGAGCGGGGCTCACCCGCTGGTACACCGGGTCTTTCAACTCGGGCCGATCAAGACCGTGCACCGACCACAGCCCCCCGAGGTCGAGGGGTCCCACAACCTGATAGGTGTCTTCGTCGTGCAGATTGAGTTCGCTTTGCAGCAGGTTCCGCACCTCGTCGCGCATCTCTGAACTGATCTCGAGCCGGACAGCCCGGCCGAACTGCCGACGCCTCAACTCGATCTCCACTGCGGCCAGGAGATCCTCAGCCTCCTCCTCCTCCAGCGTGAGGTCGGCGTTGCGGGCCACTCGGAAAGTGGCCCGCGACTCCACCTCCATGCCGGGAAAGAGTTGGTCCAGATGGGCGGCGATGACCTGCTCGAGTGGCACGAAACGCTCCCCGTCGGGCATGACCACGAAGCGGGGCAGCAGATCCGGCACCTTCACGCGGGCGAAGCGCCGCTCATCGGTGATCGGGTCCCGGAGTTCGATGGCCAAGTTCAGGGACAGGTTCGAGATGTAGGGAAAGGGATGCCCGGGATCCACCGCCAACGGCGTGAGCACCGGGAAGATGCGCTGCTCGAAGGTCTCCACCAGAAACTTCTCGTCGTCGTCGTCAAGTTCGTCCCAACTCGATAGCCCAATCCCCACCGCCGCCAACGCGGGCACCACCTCATGCAGGAAGAGTTGCGCCTGCCGGACCACCAGGCTCGCCACCCGATGACGCACCTCGACCAGTTGCTGACCGGGGCTGCGGCCGTCAGGCGACGGGGTGCCGATACCGGCGGTCACCTGCTCCTTGAGCCCCGCCACTCGCACTTGGAAGAACTCATCGAGGTTCTGACTGAAGATGGCGAGGAACTTGGCCCGCTCCAACAACGGCACGCGCTCATCTTCAGCGAGGGCGAGCACCCGCTCGTTGAAATCAAGCCAGGACAGTTCCCGGTTGAGATAGCGGATCTCGTCGTCTGGAGTGTCGGGCACCGACATGGTCTAGATCGTACCGACGATCGCGGGCCGGTCAGTCGGAATCTTCGGGGAGCCCTAGATCCCAATCGAGAAGGATGTTCTCCCGTTCGGCATCGCGAATCACTCGCTCACGATTCCGCCGAAACTGCGGATCGTGGGGCGGCAGCATCACCAGACGGGCCATCACCCGACGCGAAAACTCGTCGATGACGGAGCGATCGCCGAAGTCTGAATCGATCCGCCAGTGGGGCGTGGTGGGACCCAGGTACACCACCCGCGCGTTGGCAACGGGCGGAGGAGGCGGGGCGACGACATCAGACACGGGGTGCAACCTAGCGGTTGGGGGGCCAAGTGTCCTAGGTCAGGTGTCGCCGCGACGACCCAGGGTGATCTTCAGGGTCCGCTCCTCACCCTTTCGGACCACCGTAATCCGCACCCCGTCACCGGGCTTATTGTTCAGGATCTCGTCACGGACCTGAGTGGCCTCGTCGATATCGCGGCCGTCCACAGCCACGATCACGTCGCCCGCCTGCAGGCCGCCATCGTCGGCCGCCGAGCCCGGCACCACCTCGGAGACGAACGCCCCTTTCTTGGCGGTGACCTCAAAGGTGGCTCGAACATCATCGGGCACCTCGGCCAGTTCGATGGAAGAAACACCAAGGAAGGCCTGATCGGGATTTACCGAACCCTTCCCGGCTTTCAGGTTCTCGATGACGGGTCGGGCATGGTCGATAGCAATCGAAAATCCGAGGTTCTGGGCGTCCGCGACGATGGCCGTGTTGATGCCCACCACCTGGCCAGCGGCATTCACCAAGGGGCCCCCGGAATTGCCCGGGTTGATGGCGGCGTCGGTTTGGATCAACTGCTCGAGTTGCTCTCCCTGCGCCATGAGGTCGCGGTCCTTGGCCGACACGATGCCTCGGGTCACGGTGGGCTCGCCGCCCAGGTTCAGGGCGTTACCGATAGCGATAACCTCGTCGCCCACGCGTAGGTCATCGGAGGAACCGAGTTCAGCGGGCACCAGGCCATCCACTCCCTCGACCTGCACCAAAGCCAGGTCGTCGGCGGGCGAGGCACCCACCAGCGAAGCCTTATGGCTGGTCCCATCGGGTAGCACCACGGTGATCTCGCTGATGCCGCCAATCACGTGAGCGTTGGTGAGCACCAAGCCCTTGGAGCTGAGAATGACCCCCGACCCGGCACCATCAAAGACACCTTGAGAAGTGGTGCGGCTCGTCTCAATCATCACCACCGAAGGTTGCACCTTGGCCAGGATCGCCTGGATGTCAAGATCCCCTGACGAGGAGACCACCGGGGTCGCCGTTGGGCCGCTGGAGGTAGTGGTCGAGTCGCTGGTGTTCACGATGCCGGCGAGGCCCAAGGCCACCACCGATGCCACCAGCCCGCCGACGAGCGCGCCGATCACGGCCGCCTTCCCAGCACTGAGGGGCCGACGAGAGCGCGCGGCGGGCACCACCGGGGCGGGTTGTTCCGCTGGTTGGCTCCACGCCGGCGGGACCGGCGGCGCGGGGGGCTCAGGGGTGGCGTCGGACACGACAACCTCCGCTGTCTCAGCCGGTTCCGGCTCCGACCAGGTGGGCGGCGGCGCGGGGGGCTCAGGGGTGGCGTCGGACGGGTTGGTGTCGTTGGTTCCCATGGGCCCATCTTTCCCCGACGGACGCCAGATGTAACCGCGGGCAGTAGATTTTTTCCAAATAGGTAGATTTGTCCTAGATATGTGCAGTGTTTGGGAACCAACACCACCCCGGTTCCGTATAACACCCGAGAACCCCCCCGAAAGGTGACCCATGGAACGCTCGATTGAGGATGTCTGGATGACTGCCGGCCTCTGCAGGAACCTCCCCCCATCCACCTTCTTCCCCAGTGACGGTTCCGGCGTGGAGGTAGCCCGCAAGATCTGCTTCGGCTGCCCCGTGCAGACCCAATGCCTGGAATACGCCCTCACCAACCGCATCGACCACGGGGTATGGGGCGGTTGCTCGGAGCGGGAACGACGCCGCATCCTCAAGCGCCGGGGCACCGCAGTACCTGCCTCCGTTTAGTAACCCTCAGCCCGCAGGCTGATCAGGCAGCAGGAGGATCTGTTTCGTCGTCGGTGGATTTCAGGCCCTTTTTGAACTCACTCTGGGCTTGACCCAGCGAACGAGCGAGACCGGGGAGCTTTGAGCCCCCGAAGAGCACCAAAATAACGACCAAGAGGATGATGAGTTCCGGTCCCTGAGGCACCCTTTCAGCGTACCAGATCAGGTAATGTACGCAATGGTTGGAGCCCACCGCGCGAGGCTGGCTCGATGGTTCTGTGTGTGATGAACGTGAGCGAGGGCCGAGATCTCACGGTCATCGCCGCCCTGCGCGACGCCGCCGGGGCCGCCCTGCTCGACATCCACACCGACCCCCACCACCACCGCTCGGTACTCACCATCGCTGATGAAGAGGCCACCCGGGCGGTGGCGGCGACCGCCGTAACCCTCATCGACTTACGTCACCACCACGGGGTGCACCCGCGGCTGGGCGTGGTTGATGTGGTTCCGTTCGTAGCCCTTGAGCCGAGCGACGCCCCCGCGGCCACACGGGCGCGCCACGACTTCGCCAACTGGTTCGCCAGCACCGAGCAGATCCCCTGCTTCCTCTACGGACCGAACCGCTCCCTGCCCGAGGTGCGACGGGGCGCCTTCGAGACCCTCGCACCCGACTTCGGTCCGCCTCACCCGCACCTCCGAGCGGGGGCCACCGCAGTGGGAGTTCGGGGGGTGCTGGTGGCCTACAACGTGTGGATCGACCGAGACGTGGCCACCGCCGCTGCCGTGGCCAAGACGATCCGGGGTCCCAGGATTCGCGCCTTGGGCCTGGCCGTCGGAGCCGGCGTGCAGGTATCGATGAATCTGATCGACCCCACGGTGCTCGGACCCGCCGAGGCCTACGACCTCGTGGTCGAACGGGCGGCCCAGGCCGGCGCCAATGTGGTGGGAGCCGAACTCGTCGGCCTCCTCCCGGGGTCGGTCCTGCGCGCTGTGCCCATTGCTCGATGGGCCGAACTCGATCTCAGCGAAGAGCAAACAATCGAGGCACGCTGGAGAAGCCGCCCCGGCTGACCTGCCGAAATCAGGCGGTGGAGGCGTCCCTGGCGCGGGCCCGGTCACGGCGCAGACGACGGCGCTCCCGCTCGCTCATCCCCCCCCAGATACCAAACTTCTCACCGTTCACGAGCGCACACTCAAGACAGTCCTCGCGCACAACACAGCCGCGGCAGACCTCTTTCGCCTCTCGGGTGGATGCGCCGCGCTCGGGAAAGAAGAGATCAGGGTCGACGCCAAGGCAGTTGGCGTAGTCCTGCCAGGACCGATCCTCGGGCTCGACTGAATTGGGCAGAAGCACGGTTCCTCCTTGGAGACGGGCATCATCCGGTCGGCGGATACCACATCTGTAGTTACAACAGTGTGATCTTGGTCGATCCGGTGGAAATGCGCAAGGGAAAGTCCGGAAAATATGGGATCGGGGTTGATCCGCCCCCGCTGAACCGCCATCAACACGCCACCGCGCCCGCCCCGTTCGGACCGGGAAACAACGCCACGAGGATTAGGCGGGTCGGCGGTCCCGGCCCGTGCGCATGGCCCGTTTCTGCTCGATGAAATCGACCAGGACGTAATCGCCGAGCGTCTCGGGCGTAGTGAAGAACGCCCGGCCACGGTTCATTTTCGTGAGTTTCTCGATGAAGGTCTGCAGGTACGGCGTGGCGTCCAACATGAAGGTGTTAATGCGGATGTTGTCTTTGGTGCAGCGCGCCACCTCGCGCAAGGTGGCATCGATCGTCTCCTGCACCGGCGGGTAACTAAAGAAGGGCTGAGCCATGCCCGTCTCGAAGTGGGCGGTGGGCTCACCATCAGTCACCATGATGATCTGCTTGGTGCCGATCTGACGGGACAACAGCTGGCGGCTCAACTGGAACCCGTGCTGCATGTTCGTGCCGTAGACAAAATCCCAAGACACCTCGGGTAACTGCTCGGGAGCGATGATGCGGGCCACCTCGCTGAAGCCAACGATCCCGAGATAGTCGCGGGGGAACTGCATCGAGATCAACGAGTGCAACGCCATCGCCACCTTCTTGGCGGCCAGAAAATTATCCCGCATGGGCATCGACAGCGACAGATCCAGCATCAGCACCGTGGAACTGCGCACGGTCTGCTCCGTCTGCTCAATCTCGAAGTCCGCCGGCGTGAGACGAACCGGCGTGCCGCCACCGCTGCGCCGCACCGCGTTGCGCACCGTGCGCTCGATGTGCAGATTGAAGGGATCACCAAACTCGTAGGGCTTCGTGTCGTAGGTGCGCTCATGACCGATCCCACGGTGTTCCACTTCGTGACGCCCGAGTTTGTCGCGCGCCATCTTCGAAAACAGGTCCGACAGGGCGTTGCGCCCAATCTTGCGGAGACCCTTCGGCGTGAGTTCCAGTTTGCCCTCTTTGTTATTGATCAAACCCGCCTGCTCGAGTTGCTCCGCCAGACGGGCCAACTGCTCCAGGCTGCGAGCGGCATCATCGCCCAGAAGATCGCGGGCCCGGTCGATGTCGACCTCGGCAAGAGCGCCAGGCGAGGAGGCCCCCCGCATCATCTGCTCCAGTTGGTCCAAATCCCCTAGTTCGTTGAGGACCTGGGCCGCCTCGGCGAACCCCAGGGGATCCTGACCGGAGAAATCGTATTTACGTTCCCAACCCATCTCGGGGAACAAGGAACGGAGATGCCCGCCGAGCTGATCCATCTGCCAGCGGAGGTCCATGTCTTCCATGAGGGAATCCGACAGGCCCTGGAGCTGCGCTCGCTGCTCGGGCGACATCGAGTTCATCATCGACTGCATGGCGGCCATGCGCTGGGCCATCAGTTCCAGCAACTCGTCGAGCGTTTCGGGATGTTCGGGGAAGAAGTCGGCGTAGCGCTGCATGAACTGCTCGAAGGACGGCTGCGTATCGGCCCCCGACTCCCGCAAGGCCAGCAGGTCGTTCAGATCGTTCAGCATGTCCTTCATGCGCTGGAGGGCCTCAGGGGTCATCTCCTGCATGGCCCCGGACATTTGGTTGAAGTAACTCTGAGCCATCTCCTGACGCAGCTGATCCATCAACTCATCGAACTTCTCCCGCGCCTCACTGGAGGTGAACTCGTATTCCTGAAGCTGCGCCACCATGCCGGAGAGGTCGGGGGGCAACAGGTCGAGTTGGAGGTTCCGCTCCTCCACCACCTGATCGGTGATCTCCTGCCGGCGCTCATCGCCGCTGTCGCGGGCCTCGCGCGCCAACTCATCGAGGCCCTCGCGCTCCATATCCAGCACCTCCCGCAGCGACTCGGCGATCTCCTCGTACACACCCCCGAGGTCGTACTGCTCGAGCTGATCGCGTCGCTTGCGGCGGAGGCGCTCCATGAGATCGCGCATGCCGAGGACCTGCTCGTCGTTCCGGTCGCGGAAGCCCTGCTGCATCATCCGGCGCAGGGCGGCGTGCAAATCGCCGTGGTAGAGCAGGTCATCGGTGATCTCCTCGAGCACCGCATCGGCATCGAGATCGAAGCCCACTTGCGAGCCATCCCACTTCGAGTACCGGAATCTCGGCGCACCAGACATGCCGACACCGTACCGGGGAAGAATCTCCGAGGGACTCCGGTTGCAGAGATCATGCGGGTGGAGATCTGGAGCGATGTGGTGTGCCCCTGGTGCTATGTGGGGGCCCGGCGGTTCGACCGGGCGGTGAGCGAGACCGGCGTGGCCGTGGAGGTGCTCTACCGCTCCTTTGAGCTCGACCCCACCGTGCCCACCGGCGGCGATAGCCCGCTACTGGAGGAATATTTGGCCGAAAAGTACGGGGATAGCTCACGGGTGGAAGCGGCCCACGCCCGACTGAGCGAAGCCGGACTCGAGCTCGGCATCGACTTTGCCTGGCGAGGAATGCGTCGAGCCAACACGTTCGATGCCCATCGACTCTTGGCCTGGGCGTTGCACGGCGAAGGAGCCGATGCCCAACGCGCCCTCAAGGGTGCCTTGCTGCGGGCCTATTTTACCGACGGAGTGGACGTGGCCGACCCCAGCGCCCTGTCCGAGGTGGCGGCGGCGGCGGGTCTCGACCGGGGCGGTGCCAGCACCCTCCTCGCCTCGAGTGAGGAAGCCAACTTCGTACGCGCCGAGCGCGCCCACGCCCGCGCCAATGGCATCAACGCCGTACCCACCTTCGTGGTGGAGGGCGAATGGACCCTCCAGGGCGCCCACGACACCACGGCATGGGTCAAGGCCCTCACCCACCTCGCCGCGAAACTAGCCAACCGCCCTTAGCGTCGCCGCGGGCTCTGGCCCGAACATGGGAGGCTGCCGACCATGACGATGAACTGGCCGGAGGGGTTCATCTGGGGGACCGCCGCATCGGCCACCCAGGCCGAGGGCGCGGTGGCGGGCAGCGACTGGTACGCCTGGGAGGAGCAGGGCCGGGTCCCTCGATCCGGCGACGGCAACGGCTTCGCCACCCGCCATGGCGAGGACTTCGCCCTCTACGCCGAGCACGGCCTCACTCACCACCGCCTCTCCCTCGAATGGGCCCGGCTCGAACCCACCCAGGGCCACCACGACGAGGCCGAGGTGGAGCGCTACCGAACGATGCTGCAAGCCGGGCGCGACAGCGGCATCTCGATCTGGGCCTGCCTCCATCACTTCGTGCTGCCCGGGTGGTTCGCCGACGACCTCAACGGCTTCCGCGACGACAAGCAGGGCCGCCTCGTGTGGAGCCGCCACGTGGACTGGGTGGCCGAGACCTTCGGCGATCTCGTGAGCGGGTGGAAACCCATCAACGAACCCACCTTCTATGCCCTTGGTTCCCACCTGATGGGCGTGCTTCCCCCCGGTCATAGCGACACCCGGGAGGCCGCTGGCGTCCTCGCCACCATCCACCAGGCCGGGGCCGACGCCGCCCGCCTCCTGCGCACCCCGACCACCCCGGTGGCCAGCGTGCAAAGCCTCATCCCAATCTTCACCGCCGAAGACACCGCCGATGCCGCCGCCGCCGTAGCCCGCCTTGACGATCTCTGGTGGGGCTCCTGGGCTGATGAAACCCAACTCGATGCCTACGACTACCTCGGCTTCTCCTTCTACTCCGCCATCGGGGTGAAAGGCGACGGCTCCGTAGGGCCCTGGCCGGTGAATGGGCGGCCGGGCCCGCAGGGGTATGTCCCCTGGGCGGAGGGCTTCGCCCATGTGCTCGAACGGCTCGGAAGCGACCACGCGGGCCGGCCCCTGCTGGTGGCCGAGGCGGGGATCGGAACCGCCGATGACCGGGAACGCCACGACTACGTCGAGGACGTGTTGGGCATCGTGCACAACGCCATCACCGGAGGGATCGACGTGCAGGGTCTGTTCTGGTGGACCGGCGTGGACAACTACGAGTGGCACCAGGGCTACGACCTGCGCTTCGGCCTCTTCGACCGCGACCGCAACCCCTCCCCCGCCGCCGATCTTGCCCGGCGGGCCGCCCTCGGCTGAAGGAGGCTAGGCCCGGGCCCGATAGGTGGAGCGGGCGCCGATGCTTTCTTTGTTCAAGCGCTTGCTGAGATGCAGACCCTCAAGCAGCAACTCCACCGCGCTGGCCACGCTGGCCCCCGAGGAATCCCCCTCGGTGAGTTCGGCCACCGCCTCCCGCATCGCCGGTTGCGCCTCGAGCAGGGCCGCGTACTCGGCGCTGGTCACATCCTCGCCGGCGTGGATGATGGCGCCCTCTTCGAAAGCGGCGACGATGGGTCGGAATCGCTCCGGGGAGAACCGATCCTTGAATACCGTGAGTACGGCCGCCTTCACGAGATTCTCGGCAATGAGACCGTCGCGTCCCTCTTCCAGCGACTCGATCTCGATCTTTCCCATCATCGACGCGGGCAGGGCTTCGAGATCGCTCACCCTCGGGGCCACATCGGCCTCACCGTGGCGCAGGGCCCTACGAGTGGCGTTGGCCACCATCACCTCGTGGTTGGTGATCGTAAAACGAACCGATACCCCCGAGCGCTGATTGATGTGGGGGCTCGAGCGAGCCAGGTGCGACAGCGTGGCCACGATTTCGGTCATGTAGGCCGGCACGACCACCCGCACCCCGTCTACCTCAAACGGTGGCGCTTCCTGCAACGCGATCTCCACCTCGGTGGAAACCTCCAGCGGGTAGTGGGTGCGGATCTGCGAGCCGAAGCGGTCCTTCAGGGGCGTGATGATCCGCCCGCGATTGGTGTAGTCCTCCGGGTTGGCCGACGCGAACAACACCAGATCGAGCGGAAGGCTGATCTTGTACCCCCGCACCTGGATGTCCCGCTCCTCCAACACGTTGAGTAGACCCACCTGGATGCGCTCGGCGAGATCGGGAAGTTCGTTGATGGCGAAAATGCCGCGATTGGTGCGCGGCACCATGCCGTAATGCAGGGTGAGTTCATCGGACAAGTAGCGACCCTCGGCCACCTTGATGGGATCGACCTCGCCAATGAGATCGGCGATCGAGGTATCCGGCGTGGCTAGTTTCTCGCCGTAGCGCTTGGAACGGTGGACCCATTCGATCGGCGCATCATCACCGTGGTCCCCCACCAGTTCACGAGCATGACGAGACACCGGCGCGTACGGATCATCGTTGATCTCCGAGCCCGCCACGATCGGCATCCACTCGTCCAGAAGCCCGGTGAGGGCACGAATCATTCGTGTCTTGGCTTGACCCCGTTCGCCGAGAAAAATCACGTCATGGCCGGCCAGCAACGCGTTCTCGAGTTGCGGGAGGACCGTATCCTCATAGCCGAGCACCACGGGGAACAGGGCCTCACCCGCCTGAATCTTGGCGATGGCGTTGCGGCGAAGCTCATCTTTTACCGGGACTGAGCTCCAACCCGACGCGCGGAGTTGGCCCAAGGTGGCGGGGGATGGATGGTCGGAAGGCGACGTCATAAGGGCCAACCTATCGTCGCCGTCCCCGACCCGTTCCGCGACAGCGGCACTGCACGGGTGGGACCACTACGGTGACGCTCCCATGGAGCTCACCGGGACCTGGCGCGCCGCTGTTGCCAATGAAGAGCTCCGCCGCCGTTGGCAGGAGGATTCCTTCGACGACCACGGATGGGAAGCGGTGGAGGTCCCCGGCCACTGGCGCTCGGTGGCGGCCTTCGCCAACACCGATGGCCCGCTCTTGTACCGCCACGGTTTCTCCGTGATGGGCCCGGCGGCGAGCCGGCGGGCCTGGTTGACCTTCGAAGGCCTCTTTTACCAAGGCGACGTCTGGCTCGACGGCGCCTACCTCGGAGACACCGAGGGGTACTTCGCCCCCCACAGTTTCGAGGTAACCGATGCTCTCCGAGCCCGGGGCGAGCATCAACTGGCGGTGGAGGTCACCTGCGCCCGGCCCACCAATCGCACCGCCAAACAGAACATCACCGGGGTGTTCCAGCATTGGGATTGCCTCGACCCCGACTGGAATCCGGGTGGACTCTGGCGCCCCGTCCGCATCACCGAAACCGGCCCAGTTCGCATCACGCGCCTGAGTGTTGTGTGCCAAGAAGCCAACCCCGATCGCGCCGTCGTATCACTGCGCGCCACCCTCGATAGCGACGACGCGCGCACCGTGACGCTGCGCAGCACCCTCGGCCAGCTCGACCACGCCGTGACACAACCCTTAGCGGCGGGAGCCAACGAGGTGGAGTGGACCCTCACCGTGGAGCACCCCGCGCTCTGGTGGCCCCACGCCCTTGGCGACCCAACGCTGCACGACCTGCATGTGCAGATAGACCTCGACCGCCGCGAAGGTGGTGGCGTTTCCGACGAACGCCGCCTTCGCACCGGCCTGCGCCAGGTGCGCCTCAAAGACTGGATCGCGTCGGTCAACGGCGAGCGCCTCTTCCTCAAAGGCTCTAATCACGGGCCCACCCGTATGGCCCTCGGCGAAGCCACCCCCGCCGAGTTGGCCAACGACGTGGCCCTCGCCACCGGCGCCGGTCTCGACTTCCTGCGCGTCCACGCCCACATCACCCGACCCGAGTTTTACGTCGCCGCCGACGAGGCCGGCCTGCTCCTCTGGCAGGACTTCCCCCTCCAGTGGGGCTACGGGCGGGGTATCCGAAAGCAGGCCGTGCGGCAAGTGGCCCAGGCGGTAGACCTCCTCGGCCACCACCCGTCGATCGCGCTGTGGTGTGGACACAACGAGCCGATGGCCATTGAAAACGAATCGTCAATGTGGGGCCAACCCAAGGCGCTGACAAAGATGGCGATCCGAGCCTTGGCGGCCCAGACCCTCCCGAGTTGGAACAAGACTGTGCTCGACCACTCCGTGAAACAGGCCTTCGAACGGGCCGACTCCACTCGCCCGGTCATCGCCCACTCCGGGGTTCTCCCCCATCCACCCCAATTCGACGGCACCGACAGCCACCTCTATTTCGGGTGGTATCACGGCCACGAACGCGACCTCCCCGCCTTCCTGCGGGTCATGCCCCGCCTCGGCCGGTTCGTCACCGAGTTCGGGGCCCAAGCCGTACCCACCAACGCGGCGTTCTGCGAACCCGAGCGCTGGCCCGATCTGCCCTGGGAACGGCTCGGCCACACCCATGCCTTGCAGAAAGCCCTCTTCGATCGGTTCGTGCCGCCCGGGAACTACGCCACCTTCGAGGAATGGAAAATGGCGACGCAGACCTACCAAGCCGTGGTGGTTCGGCGGCAAATCGAAGCGCTGCGCCGGATCAAATATCAACCCACCGGCGGTTTCGCCCAGTTCTGCTTCGCCGATGGCCACCCCGCCGTTAGCTGGTCCGTGCTCGGCGAAGACCGACAACCCAAGTTGGCCTACGAAGCCCTGCGGCTGGCCTGTCAGCCGATCATCGTGGTGGCCGACCGACTCCCCGAGGTCCTCCGGCCCGGCGATGTGCTGAACCTCGACGTCCATGTCGTGAGTGACCGCCGACATATCGTGACCGACGTCGAGGTCACCGCCACCCTCTCCTGGCCCGAGGGGGATTCCCGCCCATGGCGCTGGGTCGGAGACATCCCCGCCGATCGCTGCCAACGAGTGGGCACGGTGCGCGCCACGGTCCCCGATGCCCCCGGCGCTGTGACCCTGGAAATCGCCATGGTCGGCGGCGGCGAGCGGGCCGACAACTACTACGAGGCCATCATCGTCCCAACCTGATTCGACCCGCTCCGGTTGAATTGAACCCGAGCCGAGGCGATAGGTTCGGATCTAGGAAGACATCGATGACGCCATCGGAGGCAGATCGAGCAATGGCGACGACCATGGAACGGCCCGAAATCCCGCCGATCAACCCCAAGCGGGGCGGCACAGCCCCCTGGCCCGTAACGTTCTATCGCTCCGCGGTGGGCAAGAAGTGGGTGATGGCCGTCACCGGGATCATGGTCATGGGGTTCGTGTTCTTCCACGCCATCGGAAACCTCAAGGTGTACTTGGGGGCCGAGGCTCTCAACCACTACGCCGAGTTTCTCCAGCAACTCCTGGTACCCATTCTGCCGCCCACGATCGCGCTGTGGATCATGCGCGGTGGCCTGCTGGTGGCCATCGGGTTCCACATCCACTCCGCCTACGGCCTCACCCGGATGAACCATCGGGCCAACGGTTCGGGCTACGAGCAACGCCGCCACTACCAGGCCGCCAACGCCGCCAGTCGCTCCATGCGCTGGACCGGCATCGTGGTGGCGCTGTTCATCCTGTTCCACCTCGCCGACCTCACCTTCGGTGTGGTGAACCCTGGTTTCGTGACCGGAGATGTGTACCGGAACCTGGTGGCATCCCTCAGCCGCCCGCCGGTGGCAGTGATCTACATCGTCGCCAACATCGGCCTCGGCATCCATCTCTTCCACGGCTCGTGGTCCATGTTCCAAAGCCTGGGGCTCAACAATCCCCGCTGGAACTCGTGGCGCAGAGGATTCGCCATCGGCTTCGCTGGATTGGTGATGGTGATCAACGTCAGTTTCCCGATCGCCGTGCTCACCGGCGTGGTGAGCGCCAACAACAACCCGGATTGCGTCACCGAGGGCAGCGTGATCGTGGACTGTACCCAGTACGAGAACCAGGAGGCCACCCCATGATTGGATCCCTCAACTCCAACGTGCCCCCGGGCTCCATGGGCGACAAGTGGACCCAGCACAAGTTCGACATGAAGCTGGTGGCCCCCGGCAACCGCCGCCGCTTCGATGTGATCGTGATCGGCTCCGGACTCGCCGGGGCCAGCGCCGCCGCCACCCTCGGCGAGCAGGGTTACAACGTCAAGGTCTTCACGTACCACGACACCCCGCGCCGGGCGCACTCCATTGCCGCCCAGGGTGGCATCAACGCCGCCAAGAACTACAAGAGCGACGGCGACTCCGTGCACCGCCTGTTCTACGACACGGTGAAGGGCGGCGACTTCCGCTCCCGTGAGGCCAACGTGCACCGACTCGCCGAGGTGTCCGTCGACATCATTGATCAGTCGGTGGCCCAAGGGGTGCCCTTCGCTCGGGAGTACGGCGGACTACTGGAGAATCGTTCCTTCGGCGGTGCCCAGGTGTCGCGGACGTTCTACGCCCGCGGGCAAACCGGCCAACAACTGCTGCTCGGGGCGTACCAGCAGATGATGAACCAGGTGCACGCCGGTTCGATCCAACTCCACACCCGCTCCGAGATGCTCGACCTGGTGGTGAAAGACGGCGTGGCCTGCGGGGTCATCGTGCGAGACCTCGTAACGGGCGATGTCACCCGGCACAGTGCCCATGCCGTGCTGCTATGCACCGGCGGCTACGGCAACGTGTTCTTCCTCTCCACCAACGCCAAGTACTCCAATGCTTCCGCCACCTGGCGGGCCCACCGGCGCGGGGCCTTGTTCGCCAACCCGTGCTTCACCCAGATCCACCCCACCTGCATCCCGGCCTCCGACGAGTTTCAGTCCAAGCTCACCTTGATGTCGGAGTCGCTCCGCAACGACGGACGCATCTGGGTGCCGACCGATCCCAACGAAACCCGCTCCCCGGAGTTGATCCCCGAGGACGAGCGCGACTATTTCCTGGAGCGCAAGTACCCGAGTTTCGGCAACCTCGTGCCCCGCGACGTTGCCTCGCGCAACGCCAAGACCATGGTGGACGAAGGCAAGGGCGTGGGACCGCTGAAAAACGGGGTCTACCTCGACTTCGCCGAGGCCCGTGATCGGATCGGGGCCGCCACGGTCTACGAGCGTTACAGCAACCTGTTCGACATGTACCAACGCATCACCGACGAAGACCCGATGCAGGTGCCGATGCGCATCTACCCCGCCGTGCACTACACGATGGGGGGCCTGTGGGTGGACTACCACCTCATGTCCAACGTGCCGGGCCTGTTTGTACTCGGGGAAGCCAACTTCTCCGACCATGGCGCCAACCGGCTCGGTGCCTCCGCCCTGATGCAAGGCCTAGCCGACGGCTACTTCGTGATCAGCTACACGCTCGCCAACTACCTCGCCGACCATCTCGGCAGCCAACCGGTCCCGCTAAATGACCCCGTGTTCAACGAGGCACAGCAATCCGTCGACGATCGGGTGAAACGATTGCTTTCCATCGGCGGCACCAAGTCGGTGGACCACTACCACCGGGAACTCGGCAAGATCATGTGGACCTACTGCGGTATGGCCCGCGACAAAGCGGGTCTGGAAACGGCCCTGAGGGAGCTTCCCGCCCTGCGGGAAGACTTCTGGCTGAACCTGCGGGTGCTCGGCGATGGCCCCATGAACCAGAGCCTTGAGCGAGCCGGCCGAGTGGCCGACTTGCTCGAACTCGGGGAGTTGATGGTGCAAGATGCCCTCAATCGGGAGGAGTCCTGCGGGGGGCATTTCCGGGAGGAGAGCCAGACCCCGGAGGGTGAGGCACTCCGTCGTGACGACGACTACTCCTACGTGGCGGCCTGGGAATGGGGCGGAGAGGGTGCCGCTCCCATACTCCAAAAAGAACCGCTCACCTTCGATTCCGTCCACCTGAGCCAGCGCTCCTACAAGTAAAGACAGCGACCACCTCATGCATGTGACACTCCACGTTTGGCGCCAGGCCGGCCCCACTACCTCGGGCACCATGGAGACCTACGATGCCCCCGACATCTCCGAGGAGATGTCCTTCCTGGAAATGCTCGATGTCGTGAATGAGCGCCTCAACGCGCAGGGCCGGGAACCCATCGCGTTCGAGCACGACTGCCGCGAAGGCATCTGCGGGAGTTGCGGGATGATGATCAACGGGCAGGCCCACGGCCCCCAGCGCGGCACCGCCACCTGCCAACTCCACATGCGAAAGTTCGAAGACGGAGCCGAGATTTTTATCGAGCCCTGGCGGGCTGCCGCGTTCCCGGTGCTGAAAGACCTCATCGTGAACCGCTCCGCCTTCGACAAGATCGTGGAGTCCGGCGGCTACATCACCGCCCCCACCGGGGCCGCTCCTGATGCCAACCTCACCCTCATTCCCAAAGAGGTGGCCGATGCGGCCATGGACGCAGCCGCCTGCATCGGCTGTGGGGCCTGTGTGGCGGCCTGCCCGAACAGTGCCGGACAACTCTTCACCGCCGCCAAGATCAACCACCTGAACCTTCTCCCGCAGGGCCAGGCCGAGCGCTATACCCGGGTGCAGAACATGGTGGACACCATGGAGGAGTTCTTCGGCTCCTGCACCAACCACGGCGAGTGCCAAGAGGCCTGTCCGAAGGAGATTTCGATCGACTTCATCGCCTACATGAACCGCGACTACGTGAAGGCCCAACTAAAGAACCGCAAACTCCTCAGCCAGGACTAGCGGTCCCGGCGGGCCTTGATGACCTCGACCACGATGGGCAGGCAGGACAGCGCCACCACCGCCAGGATGGCCAGTTCCAGGTTTTTCTCGATCACCGCCACCTGACCGAGGTAGTAGCCCAGCATCGTGACGCCGAAGGCCCAGACCGTGCCCCCGATGAGGTTCCAGCGGACGAAGGTGCGGTAGTCCATGCCGCTCACCCCCGCGGTGATCGGCGTGAAGGTTCGCACTACCGGGACGAAGCGGGCCAACACGATCGAGCGCGGCCCGTGCTTGTCGAAGAACACCTGGGCCTTGTCCACGTTGGCCTGTTTGAACAAACGCGAGTCCGGGCGATTGAACACCGCCGGGCCCACCCGCCGCCCGAACATAAAGCCCACCTGATCACCCACCACGGCGGCGATCCAGATGCCCGCCAGCAGCGGGATGAGTGGGAGGTGCAGGCTCTGGTCCACAGTGGCCGGGCCCGAGGCGAAGAATCCGGCCGTGAACAGCAGGGCATCGCCAGGCAGGAAGAACCCCACGAGCAAACCACTCTCGGCGAAGACAATCAGGAAGATCCCGATGAGGCCCACCGACTCGATCAATTTGGCGCCGTCGAGGAAGTCGGGGAGCAAGGCAAGCACTAAAGGCGAATCTGGCATAACGAGAACCTAGTGATCGCGCCCACCGCCGTCAGATCATCAGTGGCTACGGTCAGACCGTGGTTCAGGCGCTGCTTCGATGGTCCCGGGCGGACGCGCCCGATGCGAGCGAGGCGCTCCTAGGCGATTCCGAGCGATCGCGCCTGGCCGCTTTTGCTCGTCCACAGGACCGAGCGCGCTTCCGCGCTGCGCACGTGCTGGTACGGGTGACGGTGGCGGAAGCTACCGGGGTCGCTCCATCATCGGTGACTCTGGTGCAGCACTGCGAGCAGTGCGGCGAGGCCCACGGCCGCCCTCGCGTGCTCGTGGAGGGCGATCCGGGCCCCGAGGTGAGCCTGTCGCACGCTGCTGACGCCGTGCTGGCGGCCGTCAGCGACGTACCGCTAGGAGTGGATCTCGAACCCTGGGGCGGGGTGCGGGCGGGTGTGGAGCGTCTCGCACTGTCCGCCGGCGAGCAGGCCCTGCTGGCCGCCCGACCCGCCGCCGAACGCCCCGACGCCCTCGTCCGCTGGTGGGTACGCAAAGAGGCCGTTCTAAAGGCCGCCGGGGTGGGCCTGCGGATCGACCCGCACCAAGTGGTGGTGAGCGCCCCGTGGGAACCCGCCCAACTTCTCCACGGCCCTACCGGGCTGGCCGACTTCACCATCATCGACCTCCAGGGAATACCCGGCTACGGCGCCGCACTGGCCATCGGGGCCCCTGGGCCCCCCACCCTCCCGGTGACCATGACCGACCTGAGCCAGATCAGCTGAGCGACCTCAGGGGGCGTCGAGAGGCGGGGGTTGGTTCCACTCGGTCCAGCCCACCCCGGTGCGTCCATCACTCGCCTCGAAGCGACACAGGGCCCTGGGAAAGCGGGCATGGCGCGGCCCGGTGCCGTCGTCATCGATCAGATGAACCGGACTGAACGCCACGGGCTCCACCGCCAGATCGAGTTCGCCACAGGTGAGATGGGCGGCGGTGGGGAACCCGTGGGGCCCCAGTTCCTCCTCCGCCGTGCAGGATTGGATCTGCACCGGCCGGCCACCAGGAGCCTGCACATAGCCGGGGGCAAAACTCTCCAGGCCCGGGATTCGCAACCGAGTGGTGTGGAAACGAGTGCCGTCGTCCAAACCCCCCGCCGTCCACATCCAACCGGCGCTCCACCAATCGCGCACCCCCCAGGAGTGATCCCGCTGCCCGATGCCATCGAAGTCGATCACCTCGTCGCCCACCAAGATTTCGCCGTGCACGTTGCAGGGCACCTCGTAGCGGGTGGTGCCGATCCACGGGTACACACCGCCGTCGGTCTCCCACTCAAGATCGAATCCGAAGGGCACCCGATCGCCGCGCAGATCGCCGTACACATCAGCGGGATCATCCACGGCCACTGCGAACGCCTCGCAGCCGAGGCTCATGTGATCAAAGGGCGTCTCCACGGTGTGGTCGGCCCACAGACCATCGGTTCGGATCTCCAGTGACCCCGCCTTGGGTATTGGCACCTCATGGTCGATCACGGTGACGAGAGGACGTCCCTCCCCCACCAGACACGCCCAGTACCATGCCACCCCCAGGTTGGGATACACCCCGAGGCGCACATAGCCCCCCAGCGTCCCTTCCCGGTTGGTGAAATCGAAGTACCAGGACTCACCCCACAGGCGTGGCAGCCCCGGCGCGTGGGCCTTTTCGTCGGCCGTCGTCAGCACGATGGGGCTAGACATGGCGGTCATGGATTCTCCGGATAGAGCTCATAGTAGGCCTCGTCCTCGGGCACGCCGGCATTGTCGCCTTCCATCGCCGACATCACCTCATAGATCGGCCCCGGCAGGTCTCGGGGCACGCTCCAGTCGAGTTGATCAGCCACGCCGGCTTCCTCGGCGAAGGGCCGCAGGAACGTGAAATACACATAGGCGCCAGCCCGGATCTTCTCATCCCTGGTCATGGCGGCGATGTTGCGGTAGTGCTGTCTCTGCGCTCGGCGCACGGCGGCCACAATGCCCTCATGCTCCTCGACCGGGACCGCTCGTAGTTCACCCGGAGCCAGGCCATCAGTGGTGTAAAGCCCGAAGGCCACCAGCGCGTCGAGGTAGTCCTCCGGCGTGTGATTGGAGGTCCCGAAGTCGGTGAAGGTGCTCTCAACGTCGTTGAGCACCAACGCCGCCGTGAGGTGGTGATACGGCAGGTCTTGGGCCACCTCCGACCACGGAAAGTCACCGTGGCCGAGGCGGTAGAAATCGCGCACGACCAAGCTGTGGCCAGGAGCACCCGCCACCGGGTACGGCCCGGTGTCGCCGTAGCCTGCCCGCGTGTCGAAGTACATCAGGAACAGGTAGTTGACGAGGGTGGCATTGAATCGCTTCACCCCGGCGCGCTGATCGTCGTCCGACAGCGGTGTCGCTCCTTGGATCAGCGTCGCCACGGTGGCGCCGGGGTAGATGAGCGAAGAGCCCGAGTCCCATGCCTGACGGGTGCCATCACCCCGGTAGGCCAACGCGGCCCGCTCCCAGAAATCGAGCACGTAGGCGGTATCCTCCGGCCGATCCGCCGCCGGGTCGATCATGGCCAGAATCTTGCGACCCAACAGGAAAAAGTTGGCGATCGACCAGAGGTAGCAGGGGTCGACCTGGCAGCCAGGACGGCGGGCCCGGCGGCCGATCTCCTCGGCGGGCATGGCGGCGTCGATGGTGCGCATCATCTCCGGGTAGCGAAGGAACGCTTCGGCGCACGCCACCACGATGTAAGCGGTCACCGGGATCAGGGCGCTCTCGAGCGAGGTGCGCTCGGTGGTGAGGACCCGTGAGATCGGCGCGTGGTACCCGATGAGACGATTGGCCTCACCTACGGCATCGGCGAGGTCAGCCACGAACAACCGCCTCGGCCCCGGAACAATCGAGTTCCACCTCACCGCCATAATCCGGTTCGGGGGCGGTAAAGGCACAACCCATGACGCAGGGCACCTGGAACTCCCGGCTCACGATGCCGATGTGGCTTCGCACCGTGCCACTGGTGCAGATGATGGCCGTCAATTCATGGTAGATCGGCGCCAGGAAGGTGGCCCCGGCATCTCGCACGACCGCCACCACCCCCTCGGCTCCGCTATCCATCAGCGCCAACACGTCATCCGGCGAGTTCATCGGCATGAACCGACCCCGCACCGGCGCATGGTCGAATACCTTGGCTCCTCGTCCGATCTCGTCCACCGGGCGAACCTAGTGCCCGGCGCAGACGGGGGGTGGCGGCGATAACGTCGCCGATCTTGGCTGCCTTCCTCACCCCCGCCTGGATCAACGACCTCGACGCCGCCGCCCGCACCCTGGCGCTGCCCACCGACCTGCGCCTCGTGGTGCAACAGGTCGTGCGCGACGACGAGGTGGAGGTGGCCTACGTGATTGAGATTGCCGATGGGCACGGTCGGGTGCGGCTCGGCCGGGTGGAGCACCCCGATGTCTCCTTCACCCAGGACCGCCCCACCGCCGCCGCCATCGCCCAGGGCACACTGTCAGCGCAGGCGGCGTTTATGGATGGTCGAGTGCAGCTCGGTGGCGACCTCCGCAGCGTGCTCAACCACGTCAGCGACCTCGCCATGATCGGCGATGCCTTCGCGACGGTGCGCGCCGCCACCACCTGGTGAAGGTGGCGGCCGACGGTAGCTCAGATGAGGCCAAGTTGGCGGACGGCCTCGCGCTCCTCCACCAGTTCGCCCGTGCTCTTGTCCATGCGGGCACGGCTGAAGTCGTTGATGTCGAGGCCCTGGACGATCGAGTAGTCGCCGTTACTGCAGGTGCAAGGGAAACCGGAAATGATGCCCTCGGGCGTGCCGTAGGAACCGTCGCTCACGATGCCCATCGACACCCAATCCCCTTCGGGCGTGCCTAGCGCCCACGAACGCACATGGTCGATGGCCGCGTTGGCCGCCGAGGCCGCCGAGGACAATCCGCGAGCCTTGATCACCGTCGCCCCGCGTTGCTGCACCGTGGGGATGAACTCGCTCTCCAGCCAAACCTGATCGGAGCCCGCGGCCGAAAAGCCGGACTGGCCGCCGATCTCAGAGTGAAAGATGTCGGGGTACTGAGTGGCGGAGTGGTTGCCCCAGATCGTCATCTTCTTCACGTCGTTGGGGTGTACCCCGGCCTTGGCCGCCAACTGCGCGACGGCCCGGTTGTGGTCGAGGCGAACCATGGCGGTGAAGCGACTGGGGTCGAGGTCGGTGGCGTTGTGTTGCGCAATGAGGGCATTGGTGTTGGCGGGGTTACCCACCACGAGCACCTTCACCTCCCGGTGAGCGCTGCGCGACAGCGCTTGTCCCTGGGGCTTGAAAATGCCGCCGTTGGCGCTCAGGAGATCGGCCCGCTCCATACCGTCCTTACGCGGCATCGCCCCCACCAGCAGAGCCACCGCCGCGTCGCCGAAGGCCAGATCGGCATCGTCGGTCTGGACCATCCCGGCGAGCAACGGAAAGGCACAGTCCTCGAGTTCCATCGCCACGCCGGCCAAGGATGGCAAGGCAGGCGTGATCTCCAGCATCTGCAGAATCACGGGCTGGTCGGGGCCCAACATTGATCCCGACGCGATGCGGAAGAGCAACGAGTAGCCGATCTGGCCGGCAGCACCGGTCACCGCGACGCGAACAGGGTCCTTCATAACGTGACTACTCCTACGACGGGGGGCCTAGGGAGGCTACCGCAGTGAGCCAAGGCCGATTTACCCCTGAGCGGTGCCCAACCCCGGCTGCGCCAGTCAGCGAGAGCCGGCCGGCACCACCGCACCCCAACCGGGCCGGGCCACCCCTGGCCCTACAACTGAATCGACTTGGTCTCGAGGAATTCCTCAAACCCGTGTATGCCATGTTCCCGGCCATATCCGGACTGCTTGTAGCCGCCAAAGGGAGCCGCGGGATTGAACGGTGCGCCGTTTATCTCGACCTGGCCGGTGCGGATCTGGTGCGCTACCGCCTTGGCCCGGTCGCTCTCACCCCACACACCGCCGCCGAGGCCATAGGGAGAGTCGTTGGCGATGGCGATGGCTTCCCTCTCGGTCTCATAGGGAAGAATCGACAGCACCGGCCCGAAGATCTCCTCTTGGGCGATGGTCATGTCGTTGCGCACCTCGGAGAACACAGTCGGCTTGACGTAGTAGCCCACCTCGAGGCCCTCCGGCACGCCCGTTCCCCCGGTGACGAGCTTGGCGCCCTCGTCGATGCCCTTTTGGATGTAGTTATTCACTCGGTCCACCTGCGCCTGGCTGGCCAGAGGGCCCAGCATGGCAAAATCGGCGAAGGGATCCTGCGGCCGGAACTTCGTCTCGGCCTCGTCGGCCGCGAACCCCTCGGCGGCCTCTAGGCGGCTGGCCGGAACCAACATGCGGGTAAGGGCGTTGCAGGTCTGTCCTGAATTCAAGAAGGCCTTGCCCACCCCATCTCGCACGGCCCGTTCAAAGGTCTCGTCATCGAGATCGTCGAGCAGGATATTGGCCGACTTCCCACCGAGTTCGAGGCTGACGCGCTTGAGGGTTTCGCTGGCGGCCACTACCACCGCTTTGCCGGCGCGAGTGGAGCCGGTGAAGGAGATCATGTCCACCAAGGGATGGCGCGAGATGGCTTCGCCTACCTCGATCCCCGTGCCGCTGACGAGGTTGAACACCCCCGCCGGTACGCCGACGTCGTGGATGACCTCGGCGAGAAGAAAAGCGTCGAGCGGGGCCACCTCGCTGGGCTTGAGTACCACCGTGCAGCCCGCCGCCATGGCGTAGGCCACCTTGGCGGCGATCTGGTTCAGCGGGTAGTTCCACGGCGTGATGGCCCCCACTACCCCGACCGGCTCTTTGACCACCAAGCTGCTCCCGATGGTCGTCTCGTACTCGTAGGTCTCCGCCAGATGACCGGCGGTGGCGAAGGCGTTGATCGGCAAACCGGCCTGCACGATCAGGCTAAGCCACTTCGGCATGCCCGCCTCGCGGGTAATGATGGTGGCGATCTCATCGGCGCGACCGGCGAGGCCCTCAGAGATTTGTTGGCAGAACTTGGCCCGCTCCTCCACACTCTTGGCCGACCACCCCGGGAACGCAGCGGAGGCGGCTCGGGCGGCGGCCTCCACATCGGCCGCGTTTCCGTTCGGAATGCGGCCAACAACTTCACCATTGGTGGAGTCGAAGACATCGATCGACCCAGTTCCCTGCGGCGACACCCAGGACCCGTCGATATACATCTTGTCGTGGTTGAGCATTGCAGATCCCCCTGCGGCTGAGAGCCGCTGACGCGGCGAGAACAACAGGCTATCCCGGCTTCTGTAAGGTCTGCACATGCTCCACAGCAATGACGATGGCCCGCCCCCCGACGAGGTATCGCGCCTCATCGCGGCGCCGGCTGACCGCCTTTATGAAATCATCACCGACATCGCCCACATGGGTCGCTTGAGCCCGGAGTGCACGGGTGGCCATTGGCGGGGTGGCGCCACCAAGGCGGCGGTGGGGGCCTCCTTTACCGGCCGGAATAGGCGAGGCATCATGCGCTGGTCCACCAAAAACAAGGTGGTGATAGCCACGCCGGGCCTGGAATTTGCCTTCGAAACCCAGCCGAGCGGCACCCGCTGGACCTACCGGCTGGAGGCGGATGGCCCCACCACCGTGGTGACCGAAAGCCGCACCGCCTTCAAACCACGCCCACTCGTCGCCCGCATCTTCACCCACCTGTTCCTCGGCGGCGGCACCGGCCACGAAGACGAGATGCGGACGGGCATGGCGGCCACCCTCGATCGCCTCAAGGCCCTCGCCGAAGCCGAGTGATCCGGTTCCCTACCCCAGGGTGACGTACCCCGGCACGCGATGGTGCGGCGTGTCGAGATAGGCCTTGGCTTCGGGGGGCTTTCCGAATCGGCCGTGGCTCCAGCGCACCTCCACGTGGCCGTCGATAGCGTGGTCCTCGTGGCGGCCCTGCTCGCGCACGCGTGCCTGCCAGCGCACCTGGGGCTGGCCGGCATCGTCGGCCCACACATCGAACCGCTTGAGCTCGTAGACCTGCCGCCAGTCCCAGGGGGTCATCACCCGCAGGCGAGTGGAGCGATCCCGCTGCGCGCCCAGCACGAAATACGGGGCGCTGCCGATACGCAGGAGCCGCCACAGCAGCGCCTCGGCCTCGGCTCGCTTGGCCGTGGCCGCTTTCCAGCGCTGGGCCGACACCTGACTCACCACCTCGGCCAGGGCGCGGTAGGCCACCTGAGCCGCCGGGGACCAGCCCCCGTCGAGGTAGGCCCGCAACTCGCGGCGATGCGTCGGCGTGAGATCGGCGGCGTGCGGCGGAAGGCTGGCGCGGGTGCCGAGTTCGCGGCGCACCAAAGCGAACAAGGCCTGATACGCATCGGGCGCCACCTCCTCGTACCAATCGCCCGACGGGCGCGACGGGCCTCCCGCCAGGCCCCGATCAAACAGCCGGCTTGGGGCGGCGTTGGCCAGCACCTTGGAGAGATACTTGCAACTCACGAGCCAGACGTGGTCGACCCGAAGATCGGCCGGAACCACTTCGTCGCCCGGGGCGCGGCTCGGACCCTTCCACTCCACTATCTGCGGCGGTCGGCCCCGCAAGCCATCAGGAGAGGCCAAGAAGGCCTGACCATTGGCCCAGGCGGCGGCGAACTCGGCGCGGTACTGACCCCCCCGGGCCAACTCAGCCAAACGGCCCCAGACCTCCAGTGGCACATTGGCCACCGCCTGGGCCGCCAGCGCGGCAGTGAGATCGGGCGCTCCGCTGATGGCCAGGCCCGTCACAATCTCGGTGATCTCGGTCTTGGCGGAAGGCACAGCGGCAGAGGTTAGGGCCCGGTGAGCAGATCGCCGATCGGCGCGTGGACACCGCCGCGGGCATAGGCCGCCAGGCGTTCAGGAACCCCATCGGCAGAAAACTCCAACGCATCCACCAGGGCCCCACCCCGGGCGGCCCGCACGGCCGCCAGGGCCGACGAGGCCCTCACCGGAAAATCGGTGGTGAGTACCAGCACCCGATGGCCGGCGGCGGTGAGCACCCCGGCTTCGCCGAGAGTGCGAAACAGCACATCAGATCGGCGCAGACCACTGCGGGCCACGGTGCTGGCGCCAGCGACCAGCACCAGCCACTCGCCCCCTTGCGCGTCGGTGGCCAGACAGTCGGCCGAGAGCCCGCCGGCAAACTTCCGCCGCTTGGTGGCCTGGGCATCGGCCAGCGTGAACCCGGCCGCCAGCAGCAAGGCGGCGGCATCGGCGGTTGCCTTATTCGGTCGAGGGGGTGCCGGAGTAGCCGCCAGGGTGGTGGCGGCGGCCGCGATGCGCTCCCGGGCCGCCTTGGCGTACCCGTCGTCGGTGTCGTAGCCGAGGTAATGGCGACCCGTTCTCAGCGCCGCGATGGCGGTGGTTCCCGAGCCCATGAACGGATCGAGCACCACATCCCCGGCGTAGGTGTAGAGCTCGATGAGCCGCTCGGGTAACTCGATGGGGAACGGGGCGGGATGGCCCACCCGGGTGGCGCTCTCGGGAGCCAACTCCCACACGTCGAGCGTGGCTTCCATGAACTCATCGGCCGTGGTGGTGGAGCGAGAGGGAAGGCCCGCCAGTGCCCGCTGCGTGGGGTTGATCGCCCGATCGAAGCGGCCTTTGCTGGCGATGATGACGCGCTCGGTGACATCCCGCAGCACCGGATTGGCCGGTTTCTTGAACGACCCCCAGGCACAGTTGCCACCGGCGCCGCGTGCCTTGCGCCAAATGACCTCGCCCCGGAGCAGAAGCCCCAACCGGTCCTGCAGGATGCCGATCACGTCGGCCGAGAGGGACCGGTACGGCTTACGACCGAGGTTCGCCACGTTCACGGCAATGCGACCACCCGACTCCAGTTTGCTGACGCACTCGGCGAACACGTCTTCGAGCATGGTGAGGTAGTCGAGGTAGGTGGCGGGGATGTGGCCCTCGCCCAGTGCTTCTTCATAGGCCTTACCGGCGAAGTAGGGCGGCGAGGTAACCACCAGGGCCACCGAGGATGGCCGTACCCGATCCATTGAACGGGCGTCGCCGAGGTAGATCTGATCGACCACCCCCGCCGGCTCCACCAAGGCATCGTCGCTCAGGGTGGGGGCGCTGAACCGGGCGTAGAAGCCGCTGGCGTCGTGGTTTTCGCGCCGCGACACCCCGAACGATGACGTGGACGTCGCTCGCTTGCGCTGCGCGCCTGAGTCCACCACGGCCAACCCTCTCGTCGCTGTCGTCACACCAAGGACCCTAGGAAGGGGGTGTGACAGCGAGGTCAGGCTACCGAGCGGACCGCGCGGCCGCGAGCACCGCCGCCCCAGGTGGGTATCCTCGCCGCTAATGACCGACCCCAAGATCATTTACACCTTCACCGACGAAGCCCCCGCTCTCGCCACGTATTCACTGCTGCCGGTGATCCAGGCCTACGCGGCGGCCGCCGGCGTACCCGTGGAGACCCGCAACATCTCCCTGGCCGGACGCATCATCGCCGGGTTCCCCGAGCATCTCAACCCAGACCAGCGCATCAGCGATGACCTCGCCGAACTCGGGTCCCTCGCCCAGCAGCCCGATGCCAACATCATCAAGTTGCCCAACATCAGCGCGTCGATCCCGCAACTCAAAGCCGCCGTGGAGGAACTCCAAGCCCGCGGCTACGCCGTGCCGGACTACCCCGAGAACCCCTCCGACGATGTCGAAGCCGCCACCCGGACGCGCTACGACAAGATCAAAGGCAGCGCCGTAAATCCTGTGCTGCGAGAGGGCAACTCCGACCGCCGGGCCCCCGCCTCGGTGAAGCAATACGCCCGCACCCACCCTCACCCCATGGGGGTGTGGTCACCCACCTGCACCTCCCATGTGAGCCACATGACCACCGGCGACTTCTTCTCCAACGAACACTCCATGACCATGACGCACGCCGCCTCGGTGCGCATCGAGTTCGCCGGAGAAGATGGCACCATCACGGTGCTCAAGGACGGTATGGCGCTCCTCGACGGCGAGATCATCGACGCCACCTCCATGAGCAAGGCGGCCCTGGTGGTGTTCCTCACCGGGCAGGTGGCCGACGCCAAGGCAGCCGGGGTGCTGTTCTCCGTGCACCTCAAAGCCACGATGATGAAAGTGTCGGACCCGATCATCTTCGGCCATGCCCTCGAGGCCTACTTCGCCGACTTGTACGCCACCCACGGCGCCACCCTCGCCGCCGCCGGCATCCACGCCCGCGATGGGTTGACGAACCTGCTCGAGGCGGTGGAGCAACTGCCCCCCGATCAGCGACGGGCCATCGAAACGGCCGTGCAGGACGGCCTGGCGAACGGCCCGGGGTTGGCCATGGTGGACTCGGCGCGGGGCATCACGAATCTGCACGTTCCCAGCGATGTGATCGTGGACGCGTCGATGCCCGCCATGATCCGCACCTCGGGCCAGATGTGGAACGCCGCCGGCGACCCCCAAGACACCAAAGCCGTCATCCCCGACAGCAGTTACGCGGGGATCTATCAGGTGGTCATCGACGACTGCCGTGCCCACGGCGCTTACGACCCAGCCACCATGGGGTCGGTGCCCAACGTTGGGCTCATGGCCCAGGCGGCGGAGGAGTACGGCTCTCACGACAAGACCTTCGAGATCCCCGCCCGGGGCACCGTGCGGGTAGTGAGCCAAGACGGGATCAGGCTGCTCGAACAGGCCGTGGAACCCGGCGACATCTGGCGCATGGGCCAGACCAAGGACCTCCCCATCCAAGACTGGGTGAAGTTGGCGGTGGGCCGGGCCCGGGCCACCGGTTCCCCCACCGTGTTCTGGCTCGATGAAGCTCGCGCTCACGATGCCCAACTCATCACCAAGGTGCGCCGGTACCTGCCCGACCACGACACCGCCGGCCTTCAGATCGAGATCATGGCGCCGGTGGATGCCATGGCCTTGTCCCTTCGCCGCATCCGGAGGGGAGAGGACACGATCTCGGTCACCGGGAACGTGCTGCGCGACTACCTCACCGACTTGTTCCCCATCCTCGAACTCGGCACCAGCGCCAAAATGCTTTCCGTCGTGCCGCTCATGAACGGCGGCGGTCTCTTCGAAACCGGAGCCGGTGGGTCTGCTCCCAAACATGTGCAGCAACTCGTGAAGGAAAACCACCTCCGCTGGGACTCCCTCGGGGAGTTCCTGGCCCTCGCCGTGTCCTTCGAGCACTTCGCCACCACCACCGGCAACCCGAGCGCCCAGGTACTAGCCGACACCCTCGACCGCGCCACCGGCCGATTCCTCAACGAGGACAGGTCGCCGAGCCGCGAGGTCCACGAAATCGACAATCGCGGCAGCCACTACTACCTGGCTCTCTACTGGGCTCAGGAACTAGCTACCCAGACCGCCGAGAGCGATCTCGCCGCCGCCTTCGCCCCCCTCGCCGAGCGCCTCGCCGCCGCCGAGGCCACCATCAGCGCCGAACTACTGGAGGTGCAGGGTGCCCCCGTAGATTTGGGCGGCTACTACCGCCCCGATCCCACCACCGCCGCCGCCACCATGCGCCCGAGCGCGACCTTCACCGACGCGCTGGCGCTCATCCAATAATTCCGCCACCCGTGACGGGGCCGAGGGTTAGCCCCGGGCCAGGTTGGCGTGGATCTCGCGCACGGACTCGCTGCGGTTCAGCGCGTACAGATGCAGCCCGGGGGCCCCGGCGGCCAGCAGCACCGCCCCCAACTCACTGGCCACCTCGACCCCAATCTTGCGGACCTCCTCCGGCTGATCCTCCACCGCCAGAAGACGTTCGAGCAGTGGAGCCGGAATGTCAGTGGCGTTCATACCGGCCATGCGGATCAGACCCTTCACGTTGGCCACCGGCATGACCCCCGGCAGGATCGGCCGATCGCAACCCAACTCGGCCACGTCGTCGACCAACCGCAGGTAATCGTCGACCGAGAAGAAAAATTGGGTCATGGCGAAGTCGGCCTGCTGCAGCTTGGCGGCGAGGTACCGACGATCGCTGGGCCGATCCGGCGAGCGAGGGTGCACCTCAGGATGGGCCGCCACCGCCACGCAGAAGCCCGCCGGGTGTTCCCGCACCTGATCCACCAGTTCCGACGCGTGGGCGTAGTCGCCGCCGGCCTCCGAACCATCGGCGGGCGGATCCCCGCCGAGCGCCAGGATGTTCTCGACCCCATGATGGGCGTAGTGGTCCAGCAACTCCGCGATGTCGGCTCGGCTGTGCCCCACGCAGGTGAGGTGGGGCATCGCCGGGAACACCTGATCGTCGTTGATCGCCGTCACGAGATCGCGCGTGCGCTCCCGGGTGCTGCCGAGGGCGCCGTAGGTGACCGACACGAACGACGGGCGGAGCTCGGCCAACTCCACCACTGCCTGCGCTAACAACCGCTCGGCTTCATCGGTCTTGGGTGGGAACAACTCGAAAGACAGCGTCGGCCCGGCGGCGAGGAGGTCGGCGATGCGCGTCATGGGTTGACCACGCTACGCCCAGGGCCCGACGTCGGGCCAGGTCCGATCGGCCCGTTGGTGCCTTTCACGGGTTGCGGTGGCGACGGACGACCGACCAGATCCCTGCGCCGGCGCTGCTCTGCACACCGGTCCATCCACCAGGCATGGCCGCCACGACGTCCTCCGGCGGCAGGTGGATGGGGGTCTCGTCGCCACTGCTGTTGACCCACACGAGGATGCCGTCGGGGGCCAGCACCCGGTCGACCTCGTGGGGGAACAAGAAGCAGTTGACCAGCACGACGGCGCTGGCGACGCCGTCGGCCAGCGGGAGGTGCGCGCCGTCGGCCAGCAGGCGATGGCCGGGCCCGGCAGGGGCGAGCCGCAGCATCTCGAGGGCGACCTCCACCGCCAGCACCCGCGGCCAATGCTCCGCCAGCCGCGGTGTGTAGGCCCCGATGCCGCTGCCCAGTTCCACGCACACGTCCGCCCCGCCGAGATCCCTCGGCAACCCCCGGGTCAGCGCGTCGGTGACGACCGCATGGCGTTGGGGCGAGGTACGGAAGTGCCACTCGGGGGCCAGCCCGTCGAAGAACGCCGCCACCTCGGCGCGGGCGGCGTCGTCCCACCCACCCGGGTGCAGGCCAGCCGCCCGCCGCGTCATGATCCGCATCGGGTGCTCGACGTTGCCACGGGTCGTCGGCTCGTGACCGGCGATGTCGATGGGCGGGAGCTCGGTGAGGGAGCCCGCCACTAGCGCGCTCCCGTCATCGGCCGGCACGACTGCTACCAAGAGCGGAGCGCGTGTCGGCGAGCCAACCCGCCGTCTCAGTCACGCGCCGCTCGGCGCTCAGCGGCCTCGACGAGGTTGCGGAAGAGCATGGCGATGGTGGTGGGTCCCACTCCACCCAGGCGGGGGGTGATCCACCCGGCCACGTCCTCACAGGCCTCGTCGACATCGGGCAGAAGGGTGCGCCCCTCGTAGCGCACGCCGCCGCCCACCACCACCACGCCGGGAGTGAGGTGTTCCGGGCGCAGGATGCCCGGCACGCCGGCGGCGGCGATCACGATGTCGGCTCGCTTGGTGTACTCCGGCCAGTCGGGCACACCGGTGTGCACCACGGTGACGGCGGCGTTGGCGGTGGCCCGCTTTTGTGACAACAGCAGCGCCAGCGGACGACCGAGGGTGGTGCCCCGACCAAGGATGCATACGCCCCGACCCGATACCGGGATGTTGTAGTGGGCCAGCAGCGCCTCGATACCGGCCGGGGTGCACGACACCGGACCAGGCATTCCCAACGCCAGTCGTCCCACGTTGAGGGGATGGAGCCCATCGACATCCTTGGCGGGGTCGATGGCCAGCAAGGCGGCGTCAAAATCTATCTGCGCCGGGGTGGGGTATTGCAGCAGCAGACCCATCACGGCATCGTCGTTGTTCATCTCCCCAATGGCGTCGAGTACCTCCGCCTGGGTGGCATCGTCGCCGAGATGCACATGCGGTGCGGTCATACCGAGAGAGGTGGCCCGCTCCTGCTTCATGCGGATGTAGCCCGCCGAGGCACCGTCGGAGCCAATGAGGATCGTGCCCAGCCCCACTGGGTGGCCCGCCGCGACCAACGCGGCGATGCGGGGGGCCAGGTTGGTGAATACCGCCTCAGCCACCGGTGCTCCCGGCATCATCACAGCGCTCATGCGGCCCACGCTAGGCGCGGCGGGGACCCCTACCCCGACCGCCTCCTAGTGCAGGAAGTGGCGCTCGCCGGTAAAGACCATCGCCAGGCCGAGTTCGTCGGCTTTGGCGATGGTGGCATCGTCTTTTACTGAACCACCCGGTTGGATCACCACGGCCACGCCCGCCGCCGCGGCGGCCTCGATGCCATCGGGGAAGGGGTAGAAGGCGTCGCTCGCACACGCACCCCCGGCCGCCCGGTGGGCGGCTTTGGTGGCGGCGATCTCCCCGGCCTCGACGCGGTTCTGCTGCCCCGCGCCGATGCCCCAGGCCACGCCGTCTTTCACCAGCACGATCGAATTGCTCTTCACCCATCCCACCAGGCGCCAGGCCAACTCGGCATCGGCCCACTGCGCGTCGGTGGGTTGGCGCTGGGTGACCACCGACCAGTTGGCTCGGGGGGCGGCAAAGTGATGGGCGTCCTGCACCAGCCAGGAGCCGGTGAGCTGGCGAATCTGATGGGTATCGGGCCGGGGCGGAGCGGCGGTGAGCAAGCGCGTGTTCTTGCGCTTGGCGGTGAGCGCCTCGATCACTCCCGGGCCGTAGCCCGGCGCAATCACCACGTCGGCCTGGGCGGCGGCCACCATGCGCGCCACGGTGGCGTCGTCCACCGGATGCGACAAGGCCACGATCCCCCCGAAGGCCGAGCGCTCGTCGCACTCGAAGGCCCTCTGGTAGGCCGCAGCCAAACTCGGAGCAATGGCGGCCCCACACGGGTTGGCGTGCTTGATGATGGCCACTGCGGGCTGGCCGAAGGTGGCGGCGAGGTCATTGGCGAGTCCCCAGGCGGCATCGGCATCGAACAAGTTGAGGTAGCTCAGCGCCAAGCCACCGTGCTGCTTCACGTCATCCCACCACGACGTGGAGCCCATCTCGCGATAGCGGGCGCCGGTCTGATGAGGGTTCTCGCCATAGCGCAGGTCCTGCACCCGCTCCAGGGCGAGATGCAAGGTGGGCGGGAGGGGAACGCCGGATACCTCGTCGAACCACTCCACGATCGAGGCGTCATAGGCAGCAGTATGGGCAAAAGCCTTGCGGGCCAGCGCCCGCTTCGTGTCGTCGGTGAGCACCCCACCGGCCCGCAGTTCGTCCACCACCCGCTGATAGTCCGACGGCTGCGTCAGGATGCCCACGTCCTTGAAGTTCTTAGCGGCGGCGCGGATCATGGCGGGGCCACCGATGTCGATGAGCTCTTCGGCCCGGGTGGCACCGTGCTCGAACGACGACGTGTCGGCTCCGAAGGGGTAGAGATTGGACACCACGAGGTCGATTGGATCGATGCCGTAGGTGGACATGTCGCTTTGGTGATCGGGGTTGCGCCGGTCCGCCAGGATCCCGCCGTGCACTTTCGGGTGCAGCGTTACCACCCGGTGCCCCAGGATCGCGGGGAAGCCGGTGAGATCGGCCACGTCGGTGACGGCGAGGTCGGCGTCGCGCAGGGCCTGGGCGGTTCCGCCGCTGGAGATCAGGTCCCAGCCCATGCCGCGAAGGTCGCGGGCGAGTTCGACGATGCCGGATTTGTCGTACACGGAGAGCAGGGCGCGCATGGCGCGTTCACATCGCTTTCTGGAGGAGGGAGGGGTCGGAGAGGACCGCCCGGATGGTCTGGGGATAGAGGCGACGTTCCACGGCCTTGATCCGCTCGTGGAGGGCGGCTTCGTTGTCGCCGGGGAGCACCGGTACGGCCTCTTGAGCGAGGATCGGACCGGCATCTACCGCCAGGGTAGCCACGTGGATGGTGCAGCCGGAGACCTTCACGCCGTAGGCCAGAGCATCGCGCACCCCATGCCACCCCTTGAAACTTGGCAGGAGGGCCGGATGGGTGTTGAGGATGCGGGACGGAAAGGCCGTGTGGATGGCTTCACCGAAGACGGTACCGAAGCCCGCCATCACCACCAGTTCCACCTCGTAGGCCCGCAGGACCGCCACCATCGCGGCGGTGTAGCCGTCTCGGTCGAAGTGGGTCCCGTAACTGGCCCGCTCCAGCAGTTCGGCTCTCACCCCGGCCGCCACCGCTACCTCCGTGGCCGGGCAGGGGCGATCGACCACCACGAGATCGACCGGGATGTCCTGCGACAAGATCGATTGGAGGAGGGTTCCACTGCCGGAAGCCAACACGGCGATGCGCACATCGCGAACCTACTCGCCTCCCACCGTCGGCCCACCAGACAATCGGAGCGCCCGATCATCCACAAAGCGCCCCAAACACAAGGTTACCCTTGCCGATGAAGCCCATTGCCTAACGGAAGCGAACCCAATGGACCTGAACAAACTTACCGTCAGTGACAAGGTGATCGCCGGGTCGGGGATCGTCTTATTCATCGCCTACTTCCTGCCCTGGTTCAAAGTTGACTTCCCATTTTCTGGAGCCGGTTCCGTCACCGCCAGCGGAAGCGACGTGGGTTTCCTCTGGGCCACCCTGCCGATGCTGATCGGCCTCGTCCTGGCCGGTTTGGTCATCGCCACGAAACTCTTCGACGTGAAAATGCCCACCCTCCCGGTGCCCATGAGCCAGTTCTTCCTTGGCCTGGGCACCCTGGCGGCCCTGCTCGTCGTCCTCAAACTAATCATCGGGGAGGATCCGTCGGAGCTTGTGAAGCGGGCCTTCGGACTCTTCCTCGCCACCCTGGCCGCGCTCGGCTTGGCGGCCGGTGGCTTCCTGAAGCTCAAGGAGGGTGACGACGCCCTCCCGGCGGCGCCGCCGCCGCCCGGCAACGCCCCATTCTGATCCAGCGCTGACCCCGTTCTCATGGTGAGGCCCCGGCTCCGGCCGGGGCCTCACCGCGTCCGCCCGTCCCCCATCCGGAACGAGGCCAACCAACTCGCCTACAGATCCTGGACGACCTCGACCATCAACGTACCGGCCTCGGTGGGGTTCTGACCGATGCGCACGCCCGCCGCCAGGAGCGCTTCCTGTTTGGCCGCCGCCGTGCCCTTGCCCCCCGACACGATGGCCCCGGCATGGCCCATCTTCTTACCCGGCGGAGCCGTGACCCCCGCGATGTAGGACACCACCGGCTTGGTCATCTTGTCGGCGATGAAGACGGCGGCCTCTTCTTCCGCGGAACCACCGATCTCGCCGATCATCATCACCGCTTTCGTGTCCGGATCGGCCTCGAAGGCCGCGAGGCAATCAATGAAACTGGTGCCCGGCACGGGATCGCCCCCGATCCCCACGCAGGTGGTGACGCCGATGTCGTTCAGTTTCAACTCGTACAGGGCCTGGTAGGTGAGCGTGCCCGAGCGGCTCACGATGCCCACGTTGGGGCGCCCTTCCACCGGGGCCTTGGCGATATGACCAGCGGTAATGCCGATGTTGGCCTTACCGGGACTAATAATGCCGGGGCAGTTGGGCCCGAGCAGCCGCACCGCGGGGAAGTCCCGAGCCAGTTTGTTGAAGAACCAGGCCTCATCCTGGGCCGGTACGCCCTCGGTGATCGCCACGATGAGCGTCACCCCCCCTTCGGCCGCCTCGATCACGGCATCCTTGACCCCCGGGGCCGGGATGAAGATGCACGACGCCGTAGCCCCCGTCGCCGCCACCGCCTCGGCCACCGACGCGTACACGGGGATGCCCTCAACGTCTGAGCCCGCCTTCTTCGGGTTCGTGCCCGCAACCACCTGGGTGCCGTAGTGGCGGTTCAGCAGGCCATAGAACTTGCCCTGGGCCCCCGTGAGGCCCTGGTACACGACCTTGGTCTTGTCATCTACGAAAATAGCCATGAATCATCTCCTACTTTCCGGCGCCGGCGGCGGCGACGACGGCTTCGGCGGCTTCCACCATGGTGGGCTTGAGTTGCAGCATGTCGGACAGATGGGGTTCGAGCAGGGCACGGCCCTCGTCGGCGTTGGTGCCGTCGAGCCGGATCACGATGGGCACGGTGATCTTCACGCGCCCCATGGCGGTGATAATGCCGTTGGCCACCTCATCGCCCTTGGTGATTCCGCCGAAGATGTTGATGAAGATCGACCGCACGTTGGGGTCGTTGGTGATGACCTCGAGGGCACCGGCCATCACGTCGGCATTGGCGCCACCGCCGATGTCCAGGAAGTTGGCCGGCTTACCGCCCACCTGATTCACGATGTCGACGGTAGACATGGCCAGGCCGGCCCCGTTGGCGATCACGCCCACGAACCCGTCGAGGCCGACGTACTGCAATCCCTTGTCGTGGGCGGCTTGCTCTCGGTCGTCCCGCACCTGGGTCGCGGTGTAGGGCGCGTACTCCGGGTGGCGGAACACCGAGTTGTCGTCGAGGGTGACCTTGGCGTCGAGGGCGTGTACCTCGCCGGTGGGCGTGAGGATCAGCGGGTTGATCTCCGCGAGGTCGGCATCGCCTTCGGTGTAGGCCACGTAGAGCTTGCGGAGGATGTCCACGGTGCCCTCCGTGGCGGCCGGGTTGAGATGGGCGGCTTCCACCCACGCCCGGGCGGCGGCGACGGTGAGCCCATCCACGGGGTCGATCCAGATCTTGGCGATGGCATCGGGGTCGGTTTCCGCCACGGCCTCGATCTCCACTCCCCCCTGGGCCGACAACATGCCGAGGTGCTGCTTGGCCGATCGGTCGAGGGTGAAACTGGCGTAGTACTCCTCGGCGATGTCCGAGGCGAGTTCGACCCACACGATCTCCACCGTGTGGCCCTTGATGTCCATCCCAATGATGTTCCCGGCGTGGGTACGCACCTCCGACGCGTCGTGGGCGAGTTTGATGCCCCCCGCTTTCCCCCGGCCCCCCACCTGCACCTGGGCTTTGACCACCACCGGGTAGCCGATCTTCTCGGCCGCCGCCACCGCGTCGTCGACCGTGGTCACCGCCTCGCCGGGACTAACGGGAATCCCGTAGCTCGCGAAAAACTGCTTTCCCTGGTACTCGTAGAGGTCCATGCGCTGCTCCCGGCAGATCGTTCGGTTTCCGACGTGGCGTCAAGTCGGTCGATACTAGAGGGATGCCGATCACCTCCTGCCAGTCGAGTTGCATCGGCTGATGCCCGTCTCCCAAAGTCAAGGCCACGCGGGCAAGGCCCTGCTCGTGGCCGGGGTAGCCGTGATCGTGGCCCTCGCGCTGGCATTCCTCGTGGCTCAGGCCGCCAGTCGCGGCGATGTGAGCATCCAACTGGGCGACGAACGCTTCGACGCCGGGCAGAGCGAGCGACTGGCGGAAGAAATCAGCAACAGCGACAACCTGCCCTTCCTCTACGCCGATCTGGTGACCGGCGGCCGACCCCTGTTCGTCACCCACCTCGGCGACGATCCCGCCACCGGCTGGGTGGCCTTCGGGGCCTTCGACCCCGACGATCCCAGTTGCCTCGTCGAGATCGACCGGGACGCCAAGATCCTGGAGAACGCCTGCGATCGGGCCATCACCTACCCCCTCGGGGGCAAGGGCCTGCGGCAATACCCCACCACCGTTGAAGATGGACGGGTGCTGGTGAATCTGAACGGCTTGACCACCACCACCGCCCCACCGCAGAGGGGCTAAGCGAACAGCGCCAACAAGGCCGACTTCTGCACCTTGCGGGTGCCGGTACGGGGAAGTTCGTCAACCACGAGATAACGGGTGGGCCGTTTGTACTCGGCGAGGTGCTCGGCGGCATAGGCCTCGAGGCGGGCCTTGCGCAACGTGCTGCCGGCCCGCAGGCGAACCGCCGCCACCGGAACCTCACCGAGTCGCTCATCGGGCAAGCCCACCACGCTCGCTTCGAGCACCGCCGGGTGCTGCTCCAAGGATTGCTCCACCTCCAGGGCGTACACGCTGTAGCCGCCGCGCTTGATCACGTGCTTGCTCCGACCCTCGAACACCAAGAGTCCCAAGATGCCCTTACGGGCCAGGTCCCCGGTACGCAGCCAACCGTCGACGGTGATCACCGCATCGGTGGCCTCCTCGTCGCCCCAGTAGGCCTTAAGAACACCCGGCCCCCGCACCTGCAGTTCGCCCACCGCACCACTGCGCTGTGCCACCCCGGCCTCATCGACGATGCGCAGCTCGTACCCCGGCAGAGCGAAACCAAGGGCATGGCCGAGCGAACCCGAGAGCCGTTGGAGATACGGCGGCATCACCTTGGCGGCCACGCCGCCTCCTACCTCCACCATCCCGTAGCCCTCCGCGAACGTGGCCTGACCGATGGCCCCCAGCAACGGAAGGGTGACCGTGGCCCCCATCTTCTGGAAGCGCTCGGCCAACTCGCGCGGCATCGCATCGGCACCCGATGCCCACACGCGCACGCTGGTCAGATCGCGCTCCACCGCCCCGGCCTCCTCCAGCATCCGGTACATCGCCGGTACGCCCACGAAGATCGTGGCCCGGCGGGTCTCGATGGCCTGCAACACCACCAACGGGTTGAAGGTGGGCAGGAAGTAGGTAGGGATGCCGGCCACGGCCAACCCGATCAGCACCGCAAACCCCATGATGTGAGCCACGGGCAAGGCAATCACCGCTTCGTCGCGATGCAGGCGCGTGGGCCACACCGCCGCAGTGCTCCACTGACCCACCAACCCCCGATGGGTGAGAGCGGCGCCCTTGGGTTGGCCGGTGGTGCCCGAGGTGTAGAACAACGCCGCGACCTCCTCGGAGCGCGAGGGGTAAGGGCGCTCCATCGGCGCCGCCGCGTCCAACTCGGCGGCCGCCTGCACTACGAGCACCGCGCCGGAATCCTGCACGATGTGGGCGACCTCATCCGGGGTCATCTGGTCGTTGATGGGCGATGGGATGGCCCCGGCCCGAGAAATGGCGCAACAGAGCAACACTTGCTCGTACCCATTGGGGGTGGCCACCACCACCACATCACCCGGCGAGGTGCGCTCGGCGATACCCCCGGCCCAGCGTCGCACCGCCTCGGCAGCCTGGATATAGGTGCGGGCCTCGGCCCCATCGGCTTCGGTTACCAGCACGCGATGGCCATGCACCTCAGACAGCCGGTCCGCCAGGGTGCCCAGCGTAAGATCTCGCTTCAAAAGGAGCGCCGCCCGCGCCAGCGACCTGGTGGTCATAGGCATTGGTCTACCGGGGACGGCGGGCGCCCGCCACCCCGCGCCGGGTTTGCCCGGCCGGGGAAGTGAGGTGCCGAAGGGTCGGCAGCGGCGCGGCTTGGCTCAGATCTTGGTGAGCGGGGCCCACGACAGGAGCAGCACCTTCTCCCCGGCCGTTCGGAAATGCACGACCACCTCGGCCCGGTCGCCTTCCCCGCGAATCTGCAGGATCACACCCTCGCCCCACTTGGGATGCTCAACGTCATCGCCGGTGCTCAAGCCCAGTTGCTCGGCCCCGGTCGGACGGCCCGGGCCAGCCGAGAGTGCCCGCTCCACGATGCGATCGCGATTGGCCCCCACCGTCGCGGCACCGGAGCGGTAACTCGACCCGCCACCGGGCGTGTAGCCGCCCCCGCCGTTGGTGTGGCCTCCCCGACTCGCCCGCCGTTGTTCGATGGGCTCCACCAGATGCTCGGGGATCTCCACCAGGAAACGACTGGGCGGGTTGTACTGCGTGCTGCCGTAGAGGGTGCGGCACCAGGCGTGACTCACATAGAGGCGCTCACGCGCCCGGGTAATGGCGACATAGGCGAGACGACGTTCCTCCTCCATCTCGGTGGGTTCCCCGATGGATCGCAGATGGGGAAACACGCCCTCCTCGAAGCCCACGATGAACACGGCCGGGAACTCGAGACCCTTGGCGGCGTGCACCGTCATGAGCATGACCTGGCTGGTGTCGCCACCGATCTCGTCGGTGTCGGCAACCAAACTCACCTGCTCCAGGAACTCGGCGATGGTCTCGGCGTCCTCAGCCGACCCCACCAACTCCGCCAGATTTTCCAGGCGCCCCTCGGTCTGGATCCCGCGCTCTTCCTGCAGTTCGATCAGGTAGCCCGACCGGTCGAGGAGGGCCTGCAGCAGGGGCGCCGGCCGATCGGCCTGGGCCAAGTCGGCCACGCCCTCGAGCAATCCGAGGAACTCGGCGATCCCCTTCACCGCCGTGCCCGTTACCCCCGCCGCCGCCGCCTGAGTGAGAGCCTCCATAAAGGGAACCCCGTGGGTGGCGGCGTAGAGGTCCAGTTTGGCGATGCTGCCGTCGCCCACTCCCCGCTTAGGACTGTTGATCACCCGTTTCACCGAGACCTCGTCGGTGGGGTTGACCACCGCCTTCAGGTAAGCCAGCGCGTCTTTCACCTCTCGCCGGTCGTAGAACCGGGTACCCCCGATGACCTTGTACGGCACACCGAAGCGGGTGAGGTGTTCCTCCACCACCCGACTCTGGGCGTTGGTGCGGTAAAACACCGCCACGTCATCCCAGCGCAGGTCGCCACCATCGTGGAGGGTAGCGATCTCGCGAGTGACCCACTGGGCTTCTTCCACCTCATCGTTGCCGTGGTAGCGCACGATCTGGCGACCCTCACCCCGGTCGGTCCACAGCACCTTGGGCTGCCGACTCACGTTGTTGGCGATCACGGCATTGGCGGCATCAAGGATCGTCTGCGTCGACCGGTAGTTCTGCTCGAGGGGCACGATGGTGACATCGGGGAACGCCTTCTCGAACTCGAGGATGTTCCGCATGTCGGCGCCCCGGAACTTGTAGATGGACTGGTCGCCGTCGCCCACCACGCACACATTCCGATGCTCCTTTGTCAGCAGGAGCACCAGCTCGTTCTGCACCGCGTTGGTGTCTTGATACTCATCGACCATCACGTGTTTGAAGCGATGGCGATAACTCTCCAACACATCGGGGTAACGCTGGAAAAGGGTGACGGCAAGGCTGAGGAGGTCGTCGAAGTCCATCGCTCCGGCGCGCTCGAGGCGGGCCTGGTACTCGGCGTAAATGTCGGCGATCTTGCGCTCGTAGATCACCTGCGCCCGATCGGTGTAGGCGGCCACGCTCACGTGGTCGTTCTTGGCCGCGCTGATGGTGGCGTGCACCGCCCGGGCGGGAAACCGCTTGGCGTCCAACCCAAGATCGCGGATCACATAGCCGGTGAGGCGGTTGGCATCGGCCTGGTCGTAGATCGTGAACTGCTTGGGGTAGCCGATGCGATCGGCATCTCGGCGCAGGATCCGCACGCAGGCGGAATGGAAGGTGGACACCCACATCTTCTCGGCCACCGGACCCACTAGGGCACCGACGCGGTGCTTCATTTCCTCGGCTGCCTTGTTCGTGAAGGTGATGGCCAGAATCTCGAACGGGCTCACCCCGTGATGTTCGATGAGATACGCGATCCGGTGGGTAAGCACGCGAGTTTTTCCCGAGCCAGCGCCGGCCACGACCAGCAACGGCCCCCCGGTGTGCGTGACGGCCTCGAGTTGCATGCGGTTCAGCCCGGCGAGGAGGGAATCATCGGGAGGACTCATGGGCGCCCCACGCTACAAGCCCACCGGGACATCGCTCACCGACCCACATCCGCCAGGAGTACCCTCGCGTTCCGTGACTGCCCCCCGGGATGTTGTCGTGGTCTTACTCGACAGCCTCAACCGGCATTTGCTCGGAAGTTACGGCGGCAGTGAGTTCGACACGCCGAACCTTGATCGGCTGGCCGCACGGTCGGTGCGCTTCACCAACCACCAGACCGGCTCGCTCCCCTGCATGCCAGCCCGCCACGACCTCCTCGTGGGGGCCCTCGACTTCCCCTGGCGTCCGTGGGGGTCCATTGAGGTGTGGGAGGAAGCCATCACCCACCTGCTGCGCCGAGACGCAGGGATCTCCACGATGCTCGTCTCGGACCACCCGCACCTATTTGAGAGCGGCGGCGAGAACTACCACGCCGACTTCGGTGCCTGGGACTACCGCCGGGGCCACGAGGACGACCCCTGGCGCACCCGCGTGGATCCCTCCTTCATCGGCGCGCCGACGCGGCGCGGCCAGTGGGAGCACGCCTACGACATCTCTCGCAGTTGGTTCCGGTCCGAGGCCGACTTCCCCGGGCCACAAACGATGACCGCCGGGGCCCGGTGGCTGGACGCCGAACTCAGCGCCGAACGCCAACCCCATGAGCGGGCCCTGCTGGTGGTCGACGAGTTCGACCCCCACGAACCCTTCGACGTTCCCGAGCCCTGGGCCACCCGCTACGACCCGGACTGGGAAGGCGAGCGCATGATCTGGCCGCCCTACGCCCGCAACCAGGCCGAATCGGGCCTCAGTGACCGCGAGAGCGTGCACCTGCGGAGCCAGTACGGCGCCAAACTTTCCATGATCGACCACTGGCTCGGGCGGATCCTCGACGTCGTGGATCGTCACCATGCCTGGGACACCACCGCCTTCGTGCTGTGTACCGATCATGGCCACTACCTCGGCGAACGCGGCTTCTGGGGCAAACCGCAGGTTCCCGTGCACCCCGAGATGGGCCACATCCCGCTCCTGATCTCCTGGCCCGGCGTCGCCCCCACCACCACCCACGCCCTCACCACCACCGTGGATCTCCACGCCACCCTGTGCGATGCCTTCGGGGTAAACCCCGAGCACCGCACGCACGGCCATTCGCTCGTGCCGTTACTGGAAGGCCGCACCAGCAGTGTGCGGGAATGGGCCCTGTGCGGCGTGTGGGGACGCGAGGTGCACGTAGCCGACGCCACCCGCACCTTCGCGCGGGCACCGGTGGAGGGAAATCGCCCGCTGTCGATGTTCTCCAATCGCTGGACCACCATGCCGATCCGTGTACTGGGCTACCGAATGCCGCGCCCCGATCACCGCGCCTGGCTGGATCATCTGCCCGGCAGCGACACACCCGTGATTCGCCAGCCCTTCGACGCCAGCGACGCGCTGCCCTTCTGGGCCGGCGGCACCTTCAGCGACGATCTGCTCTACGACCGCGACGAGGCCGACGCCACCGGCGAGGTCCGCAACGACACCGGCGGAGTGGCCGAGACGGAGATGACTGAGCTCCTGCTGGAGGCGCTCAATACCATCGAAGCCCCCACTGAGCAACGCATCCGTCTCGGCCTGGGCTAGAACCAACACCGTGCAGTTTCACAAGCTCACCTCCACCGATGCCTTCATCGTCTTCGACCTAGACGACACCCCCGCCATGGGAGTGGTTCGCCAGGCCCCCAAAGTGCTGCGGGATGGCGCCGAGTTGCTGGCGCGTTCCACCACCTATGCGGCCGCCAGTTTCGGCTTGGCGGTGGGTGGCGGCTCGGCCGGTATCAACGCCAAACCCGACGACCGGGAGGCCGCCGTAGCCGCCTTTGTGGAGGAAGTGGCTCCGCTCGTGGAGGAAGGCCGCTGGCTCCCCGGACCGGGCGTGGGCATTGGAGCAACCGACCTCACGGGCCTGGGGCGGGTGGAACAGCGCCGCGCCGCCTTTGAGGGGACCACCGCCGGCGAGGGCGTCGTGGCCGCCACCCTCGGCGCCTTGGGCTCGCTGGAGGGCAAGCGGCTGGCCATCGTGGGAAGCGGTCCCCTCGCCGAAGCGGCCGCCGCGTCGGCGAGGGCCAATGGAGCCATCGCCCACACCCAGGCCGGTTTCGACAGCCCCTGCGACGCGCTGCTGGTGGCGGGCAAGGCCGGTGTGCTCGAACACGATCTGGCCGACACCGTGAACGCCGCCGTCGTGGTGCCGCTCACACCGGTGCCGGTAACCGCGCGTGCCCTCGCCGTGCTCGGTCGCGCCGGGGTAGTCGTGGTGCCGGACTACCTCTCCACCGCCGCTCCCCTCTTGGCCGCCATGGACCCCGACGGCGGCGATCCCACCACTCGGGTCCACGATGCGGTGGCGGCGCTGGCGCAAGAAGGCACGAACCTGTGGATGGCCGCCACCCTCCAGGCCGAGACCCACCTCGCCAACTGGCGCCCAGCGCTCCCCTTCGGCCGCCCGCTGGCGTGACCCCTCACCCCTTTCGGTTCGGGATCCAGTGCCGCGGACCCGCCCACGGGGTGGGCTGGCGGGCCCTGGCGCGCAAGGTGGAGGATCTCGGCTACTCCACGCTGACCATCGCCGACCACTTCGACGACGGCTTCGCACCCATTCCGGCCCTCATGGCCGCCGCCGATGCCACCACCTCACTGCGGGTCGGCACCATGGTGCTGGCTAACGATTACCGCCACCCCGTGGTGCTAGCCAAGGAAGCCGCCACTCTCGACGTCTTGAGCGGCGGGCGTTTCGAACTGGGGCTCGGCGCCGGATGGATGGCCACCGACTACGCGGCGGCGGGGATGGCACTGGAATCGGCCGGACGCCGGGTGGACCGGCTCGAGGAGTCGCTGCACATCATCCGCGAGATCTTCGATACCCACCCGGTACACCACGACGGCAGTCATTACCGGATTACCGACCTGGTGGGGTACCCGCAACCCCTCACCCCCGGTGGCCCCAAGATCGTGATCGGGGGCGGCGGAAAACGGGTCTTGCGCCTGGCCGCGCACCACGCCGATGTCGTGGCCCTCAACGTGAATCTCGGGGCCGGGGTGATGGACGCCCGTGTCTTCCCCGACGGCACGCCCGAGGCCACCGACCGCAAGATCCGCTGGGTCCGCGAGGCCGCTGGGGAGCGCCTGGGGGGCATTGAACTCCAGGTACGCGTGCACCTCGCCATGATCACCGAGGACCGGGCCGGGGTGATCGAGGAATTGGCCCCGGCCTTCCACCTCACCCCCGCCGAGGCGGCGGCCACCCCCCACGCCATGGTGGGCACCGTGCCCCAAATCGCCGAGCAACTCCTGGCCCAACGGGAGCGGTGGGGCATCTCCTACCTCGGGGTCTCCGGCGACCAACTCGATGCCCTCGCCCCGGTGGTAGCCCAACTCACCGGCACCTGATCTCACCAGGAGGACGGATTAGGCCTTGGGTTCGGCCAGGCAGGTGGCGTCGAGGGCAAACCCCACGGTGCCGTCGGCATCAGCGTCGGCTCCGGGGGGACCAGCGATGCCCACGGCCGACAGGCCATCGGCGCGGGTGCGAATCAGCGACGTGGCGGCATCGGGGTCGCGGAGATCCCGTACCTGGCCGGTCACCTCGATGCGCTGTGCCTGCAGAATCCGAGCGGTGTCGGCGTAGGAGATCGTGTCGGTGAAGGTCTGCACATCGACACCGGTCACAAACCGGTTGACCTCCACGGTGAAGGGCACGCCCAAGGCGGTGGAACCCTCCCCGGTGACCAGCACCACCGGCGGCAACCGGGCGGGGTCGGACGCGGCGGGCGAGGCAGCCTCCAGTCGGCAGGCGGTGACGACGAAGGAACTGCTGGTGCCACCTACCACCACCACCCCTGTGCCCTCCGGTGAAACCGCCGGTGGGACAGGAGCGGTAACGGGCACGGGCGGCACGGTGTCGCCCAGCGACGCGCCGTCATCATCATCGGTCCCCCCTCCCGCGCACGCCGCCAGCACCACCAACGCAGCCACCCCGAGGCGACTCGCTACTCCCATTCAATGGTTCCCGGCGGCTTCGAAGTGATGTCGAGGACCACCCGATTCACTTCACGCACCTCGTTGGTGATGCGAGTGGAGATGCGGGCGAGCACGTCGTGGGGAACTCGTGTCCAGTCGGCGGTCATGGCATCTTCACTCGACACGGGGCGCAGCACCACCGGGTGGCCGTAGGTGCGGCCATCGCCCTGCACCCCCACGGAACGCACGGCGGCGAGGAGTACCACCGGGCACTGCCAGATGTCGCGGTCGAGCCCCGCCGCCGACAACTCATCACGCGCGATCTGGTCGGCGTGGCGGAGGATGTCGATCCGCTCCTGGGTCACTTCCCCCACGATGCGGATGGCCAGGCCCGGGCCGGGAAAGGGTTGACGCCACACGATGGCCTCGGAAAGGCCCAACTCCAAGCCAACCTGGCGCACTTCGTCCTTGAAGAGCGTGCGGAGGGGTTCCACGAGGGAGAACTGCAGATCATCGGGGAGTCCGCCCACGTTGTGGTGGCTCTTGATGTTGGCGGTCCCGGCCCCACCCCCGGACTCCACCACGTCGGGATAGAGGGTGCCCTGCACGAGAAAGTCCACTGCTTCCCCCTGCGCCCCCGGGGCGGCCACCACCTCGCGAGCGGCGGCCTCGAACACGCGGATGAACTCGCGCCCGATGATCTTGCGCTTCTCCTCCGGATCGGTGACGCCCACGAGAGCGGTGAGAAAGCGTTCCTGGGCATCCACCACCTTGAGCGATACCCCGGTGGCGGCCACGAAATCTCGTTCCACCTGTTCGGCTTCCCCTGCCCGCAGAAGGCCGTGGTCCACGAACACACAGGTGAGGCGGTCGCCCACCGCTGCCTGCACGAGGGCCGCCGCCACCGCAGAGTCCACCCCGCCCGACAAGCCACAGAGCACCCGTTTGTCGCCCACGGTGGCTTGGATGGACGCAACCTGTTCCTCGATCACGTTGGTCATCGTCCACGACGGGGCCAGCCCGGCGATGTCGTAGAGAAAGTGCTCCAGCACCGCCTGACCGTGTTCGCTGTGCACGACCTCGGGATGGAACTGCACACCGGCGAGGCGGCGGCGGGGGTCTTCGAAGGCGGCGACGGCGGCGTCGGGGGTGTGGGCGGTCACCACAAACCCCGCCGGGGCCTCCGACACGGCATCGCCGTGGCTCATCCACACCGACTGATCAACCGGTAGCCCCGCCAACAACACGGAGTTGGCGGCGGTCACGGTGAGGCGCGTGCGACCAAACTCCGCCACCCCGGTGCGCTGCACCGTGCCCTGCAACGCCTGGGCCATGGCCTGGAAGCCGTAACAGATCCCCAAGATCGGCACGCCCGCCTCGAACAACGCCGGGTCCACGCTCGGGGCACCCTCGGCGTAGACCGACGCCGGACCCCCCGAGAGCACGATGGCCGCCGGGTTGCGGGCGAGTAGTTCGGGGACCGACATCGTGTGGGGCACGATCTCGCTGTACACGTGCGCCTCCCGCACCCGCCGCGCAATCAACTGGGCATACTGCGCGCCAAAGTCCACCACGAGCACGGTTTCGAGCCCGGCAGTCATGACAGCGCCACCACCTCAGCCTTCTGGAAATCCTTCAGCGTCTGGTAACCACACAGCGCCATCGACCGTCGCAGACCGCCAAGGAGGTTCGACCGGCCGTTGGCCTCACGCGCCGGCCCCACCAAGATTTCCTCGAGGGTGCCATGGCTCTCAACGACGACGCGCTGACCGCGGGGCAAGGTGGCATGAGCCGTGGTGGTGCCCCAGTGATACCCGCGGCCGGGGGCTTCGGCGGCCGCCGCCAGGGGGGCGCCGATCATCACCGCATCAGCCCCGCACACAATGGCCTTGGCGATGTCGCCACCGGTGGTCATCCCGCCATCGGCCACCACGTGCACGTACACACCGGTTTCGTCGAGATGACGCATCCGGGCGGCGCGAGCATCGGCAAGGGCCGTGGCCATCGGGATCCCCACGCCGATCACCCGCCGGGTGGTGCCCGAGGCCGCCGATCCAGCCCCCACCAGCACCCCCGCGGCACCGGTGCGCATGAGGTGCAGGGCCCCTTGGTACGACGAACAACCGCCCACGATCACGGGAATCTCGTAATGGCGGACGAACTCCTTCAGGTTCAGCGGGTCGTTATCGCGCGAGACGTGCTCGGCCGATACCACCGTGCCCTGGATGACCAACAGATCGGGTTCGGCCTGCAGGATGGTGGCCGCTAGGGCGGGAATACCCGAGGGGGTACAGGCCACCGCCACGGTGATCCCAGACGCCTTCAGATCGCCGATGCGCTGCGCCACAAGATCGGGTTGCACCGGAGCGGAATAGATCTCCTGCATCCGCCGCAGGGTGGCCTCGGCAGGGAGGGCGGCAATCTCATCAAGGAATGGTTCCGGGTCGGTGTAACGAGTCCAGAGGCCTTCGACGTGCAGCACCCCCAGGCCGCCCAAGCCAGCCAAGGCGATGGCGGTGGCGGGCGAGACGACGCTGTCGGCGGGCGCCGCCATCACCGGCAGGTCGAAGTGAAAGGCGTCGACATCCCAGGAGATGTCAACGTCTTTTGGATCGCGCGTCCGTCGGCTGGGCACAATGGCGATGTCGTCGAAGCCGTAGGCACGACGTCCGGTCTTACCGATGCCGATCTCGACGTCAGTCATGGCGGCGGGGCGCTCCGTCCCGTTTGAGGAAGGGAGTACCGTAGCCCGTGGGCGACCAATTCCCGCACAACTGGCCTTCCCACTAGCGGTGGCGGAGCCGATCCAGGCCAAACCGGGTGAGGTGAGCCACCAGATCACCGGCCGCCTCCCAGGGCACAAAGTGCCCGCACCGGGCTAGGCGGTGCGGGCCGTCATGGTCGGGAAAGACCACGGCAGCCATCCGGTCGAAATCCGGGTAGATCACATGGTCCGAGGCCCCGAACAGCAGGAGGGCGCGCACATGTTCGTTGCGAGCGAGTTGGCTGGGCTCGGAGCGCTGGGCCAGGTCGAACACGCTGGCGTAGCCGCCGAAGGAGGCCCGCAACCGGGTCTCCTCCCCGAACGGTTCGGTATGGAAATCCACCTGATCGGTACCACCGAAGGGTCCGAACACCCCCGGGGCATCGCCCATAAAGGCACCCGGATGGGCCCAAAATCGTGAGGTGTAGAACGTGGCGATGTAGCGACGACGCTGTTCCGGCGTGGCCAGTTCGTTCGCTAACGCATCGCCATCCATCCCCTGGCGCAGGAAGTAATCGCTCGCCTCGGCGGCGGGACGGGTCTGCATCGATCCCATGCGTTCCCGGTCATAAGGCAGCGGTGAGTTGAACAGGACCAGGCGGTCGGTGAGCGTCGGGAAGCGCAAGGCCATGTCTTGGATCACCGGACCCCCAAGATCGCCGGCGCACAGCATCACGCGCTCGTGGCCGAGGCCCTCGGTAACCAGCGCGTGGAGATCGCGACTGTGGGAGGCCACGTCGTGGAAGCCATCAGGGCCCACGTCGCTGTCGCCAAACCCGCGAAGGTCAGGCACGATCACCTCATACCCTGCCGCCGCTAACGGCTCGATCACCCGCCAGAAGATCCGCTTGCTCTCGGGCCAGCCGTGGACAAGCAGGAGAGGCACCCCGCCGGGGTTTTGGCGGATGTAGGCCTGCGAGAACCCCCGACCAGAGAAGGACTCGATGACGAAGCGTCGCGGATCGATATCGGGCTCCACCATGACCGGAACGCTACCCAGCTTCGCCCCCCCTCGCGAGGCCACGGTGGCGCTGGAGACCGGCCTGACTACACTTGGTCTATGGAGAGCACTCCCCGCCCCTTCCCTCGAGACAGCGACGGCGCGGCGGCAAACGGCCTCGGTTTCAGCGGCTCGGGATACCCGCCCAAGTTTGCCAAGGAGGGGCTCACCTTCGACGACGTTCTCCTCCTCCCGGCGGAGTCGAATGTTCTCCCGTCGGAGGTGAGCACAAGCGCCCTGCTCACGCCCACCATTCGTCTCAACATCCCGATCATCTCCGCCGCCATGGACACGGTGACCGAAGCCGGCCTGGCGATCGCCATGGCTCGCCACGGCGGGATCGGTGTCGTGCACCGGAACCTCTCCTTGGACGATCAGGTACTGGAAGTGGACAAGGTCAAGCGCTCGCAGAGCGGCATGATCACCGATCCGGTCACCCTGCCGCCGGATGCGCCGGTGCGGGCGGCCCTGGACCTCATGGCCCGCTACAAGATCTCGGGCGTCCCGATCGTGAACGGTGCTGGGTTGCTGGTGGGCATCCTCACGAACCGTGACCTGCGTTTTGTAGAGGACCACGACCAGGCCGTTGACCGCGTCATGAAGGCGGCACCGTTAGTCACCGCTCCGGTGGGCACGACGCTCGATGCGGCCAAGGACATCCTCTGGCAGTACCGCATCGAGAAGTTGCCCATCGTCGACGCCGACGGCACGCTGCGCGGCCTCATCACCGTCAAGGACATCAAGAAGCAGACGGAGTACCCCCTCGCCACCCAGGATGAGCGCGGTCGGCTCCGCGTAGCCGCCGCCGTCGGGGTGGGACCCGACGCCATCGAACGGGCCGAAGCCCTCGTGGCGGCCGGCGTCGACCTCCTCGTCGTCGACACCGCCCACGGTCATTCCCAGGGCGTGCTCGATGTAGTGAAGACGATCAAGGGCAGCTTCGACATCGAAGTCATCGGCGGCAACGTCGTCACCGCCGAAGCGGTCGACGCCATGGCCGCCACCGGAGCCGACGGTGTGAAGGTGGGGGTTGGCCCGGGATCGATCTGCACCACTCGCGTGGTAGCCGGGGTGGGGGTTCCGCAGGTGACGGCCATCTATGACTGTTCAGTAGCGGCCAAGCGTCACGGGATCACGCTCATCGCCGACGGGGGCATCCAGCTCTCGGGCGACATCCCCAAAGCGCTGGCCGCCGGAGCCGATGTCGTCATGCTCGGCTCGCTGCTCGCCGGGGTGGACGAGTCGCCGGGCGAGGTGGTGCTGCACCAGGGCGAGCGCTTCAAGGAGTACCGGGGCATGGGGTCGATGGGCGCCATGAAGGCCCGCTCGTTCTCCAAGGACCGCTACTTCCAAGGCGACGTAGTGGACACCGACAAGCTCGTGCCCGAGGGCATCGAGGGTCGCGTGGCCTACAAGGGCCCGCTGGCCAACGTGCTCCACCAGCTCGTCGGCGGCCTCCGTCAGGCCATGGGCTATTGCGGCACCGGCAGCACCGAGGAGCTCAAAGAGCGCGGTCGCTTCATCCGCATCACCGGCGCCGGTCTACGCGAGAGCCACCCCCACGACATCACGATCACCAAGGAAGCCCCGAACTACTGGTAGCGCCGCCGCCCGCCGTGTGTCGGGCCTTCGGCACCCAGGGCGAGCCCGTGCTCTTGAGTGACGCGAGCCTCGGAGCGTGGCGCGTTGGGTGGCTCGTCCTCAAGCAGATCGGCGATCCCGTGGAGGCGGACTACATCGCCGTCGTGAGCGCGGCACTGCCGATGGTCGCCCGGCCGGTGCAAACGGATGCCGGTGATTGGCTCGCGGGTGGTTGGGGAGCGACCGAGTGGATCGACGCGAAGCCCGAACCCGAGCGGTGGGACGAGGTGCTCGCCATCGGCGAAGGACTCCACGCCGCCCTCAAGGGTCTGCGGCCCGATTGGCCCGACGCCCTCGCCGCGCGCACCACGCCCTGGGCGATCGCCGATCGCGTCGCTTGGCACGAACAGCCTGTGCCCGCCGAGCTCTCCGCGGAGGTGCAGGCGAGCATGGCACGGGCGTTGGAGCTCGTCCCGGCTCACGACGACCGACCGGTGCAGGTCGTGCACTGTGACCTCGCCGGCAACGTGCTGTTCCCCGCGCGGGGCCCCGGTGTCGTGATCGACCTGTCGCCCTACCGCCGTCCCGTCGGCTTCGCCACTGCCGTCGCGGTGCTCGATCAGATCTGCTGGCACGGAGCCCCGGCCGAAAGGTCGGACCTCATCGACCCCGGAGACCTCGCGCGAGCGGCCGTCTTCCGCATCGTTGCCGCGGCCCTCCAGTCCGAGGCGGCCGGACGCGCGGAGGCAGAGCGCGCCACACCGCTCCTGCGGTGTCCATGAGTGACGCGCGCCCGTTCGTGGCGGACGATCACGCCTCGGTGCGGGACCTGATCCTGGCGGGCATGCGTGAGCGGTGGGGCGACGCCTACGAGCCGTCCGCCAATCCAGACCTCGACGACATCCGCTCAACCTACGTCGACCGAGGGGCCGATGTCGTCGTGATCGAGGCCGGCGGGCGGATCATCGCGACGGGCACGCTCGTGCCGCTAGACCACGGAACGGGGCAGATCGTGCGCATGTCGGTCGATGCCCGCCATCGCCGCGAGGGCCTGGCTCGCGGGGTGGTCGAACACCTCCTACGCCGAGCGCGGGAGCGGGGCCTGGCGGAGGTGATCGTCCTCACCGACACCCCGTGGGTGAGCGCTCGTGCGCTCTATCGAGCGTGCGGGTTCGTGGAGACCGGCCACGACGACACCGACACCCACTTCTCCCGCAGGCTCGATCAGCCCGGATAGCGCTGAGCGAGATCGGCGAGGACCTGGAGGCAGTCCCGGGCGCACTCCTCGATGATCTGGGCGACTGGCTTGATGTCGTCGATGCGGCCGGCGACCTGGCCTGAGAGCGCCACGGCCGCCTCCATGTCGCCGCCGAAGTAGAGGTCCATGGCGTTGCCGAAGAGGACCATGGCGTTGGTCTCCGTATCGAACTCCAGCGCATTGGTGCGATCGGTGCGCAGGGCCCGCAAGGCGGGCGAGGTGTGCTGGTTCAGGAACACCGTGTCGGTCTCGCGGGCATCGATCACCGCCTGCTTCCAGTTCTCGTGGATGGGTGACTCGAGGGCGGAGACCATGCGAGTGCCGAGTTGCACACCTTCGGCGCCCAACGCCAGGGCGGCGGCCATGGTCGGTCCGTCCACGAAGCCACCGGCGGCGATCACGGGAATGTCGACCTTCGATACCACCAGCGGTAGCAGCACCATCGTGGACACGGGTCGGGGGCTCTTGAAGCCGCCGCCCTCCCCGCCTTCGACGATGAGGCCGTCGACCCCGGCATCCACCGCCTTCAGCGCGCCCTTCAGGTCGGGCACCACGTGGAACACCGTGAGCCCGGCGGCCTTGAGGGCGCCCGTGTACTTCATGGGGCTGCCGGCCGAGGTGGTCACGAACTTCACGCCCTGATCGGCGACGAACTCCACGATGGACGGGTCGCGCACGAAGGCCTGGGCGATGTTCACCCCGAACGGCTTGTCGGTGAGGTCGCGCATCTTGCGGATCTCGTCACGGATGATGTCGAGCTCGCCCGACGACGTCTCGATGATCCCCATGGCGCCGGCGTTGGAGACGGCGCTGGCCAGCGGGGACCGAGCGATCCAGCCCATCGGCGCTTGGACGATGGGGATGTCGACACCGAGGAGTTCAGTGACACGGTTGGAGAAGGTGGCGGTCATGCCCTTATCTTGGCCGCCCACCGCCAAGGGGCGAGAACCACCGCCTCAACTACGCCCGGCCGTGGCTCGAGCGGGGGGCTGGTGGGCCGCCGGCACCGGTTCCGGTGATCAGACCTAAGAACTGATGCAGCATGTCGCCAGTGGCCCCCCAGACGGTGTCACCCACCAACTCAAAGAAGTAGATCGGATGATCCGCCGCCCAGGGGAACGTCCAGCGCTCCTCACGAAAGATGGCCGGGTCGAGCAACTCGGCCACCGCGACGGACAGGATGGCCTCCACCTCCTGGGGGTTGGCCGCAATGGTGGGTGGACCCGCCAGAGCCCCGACGTAGGGGACGATCAAGGACTGCCCGGTCACCATGTCCAGATGGTTGAGCTCCCCGATCTGCTCCACCGACGACGGCATCAAATTGATCTCCTCGTGGGCCTCCCGACAGGCCGTCGCCCACAGGTCAATGTCGTTCGGGTCGCGTCGCCCGCCGGGAAAACTCACCTCGCCGGAATGGCTTCGCATCTCCCAACTGCGCCGGGTGAGGAGCACAAAGAGCTCACCGTCCTCCTCGTACAACGGCGCCAACACGGCGGCCGCCAGAACGTTTTCCGCCGCCGCCACCCGCTCCGCCGCCGGTGGGCCCGTCGCCGCCAGCACGACCCGTACATCGGCCAGGGTGGGGCGCCGCTGCTCGACAGGCAGATCGGCCCACGGAGCCGGCCTGCCCGGTCGGGCCTTCAGCGGCCTCGGAATGATCTGCGCGCCCCCGCGGCCGGAGGGTACGGGGATGGTCGGCGGCGGGGAAGCCTCCCCGGGGCCCGGCCATCCGGCCATACCGGCGGCCGCCGCTTGGCGAGCCGAACGATTCGGCCAGTCGCCGGACGACCGATCAGTGGGCGGCACTGCCGCCCTGGGCCGCCGCCAGCGACTCGAGCAGATCCCGCATGCCGTGCGTCTTGAGGTTGCTGATCACCTTGCCGGGCGGGGTGGTACCCGTCTCCCACTCCATCCAATCCACGAGGAGTTTGCTGGGGTCGGGGAGAGGCTTATCCATACATCAGAGACTATCGGCCCCATCCCCCGGTTCGACCGCCGTGGTCACCACCGGCCACGCTGGGGGGGTGACTATCCGCCTCGTGCTCGCCTCGGCTTCGCCGGCCCGCCTCCGGCTGTTGCTCGACGCGGGCTTCGATCCCGAGGTCGTCGTGAGTGGCGTGGCCGAAGACGACGTAACCGGCCCCACCGCCGAGGTGGCCCAGCGATTGGCCGAGCGTAAGGCGCAGAAGGTGGCCGAGAGGCTCCCCCACCCCGCCGTGGTGGTGGGGGCCGATACCGTCCTGGATGTGGACGGCGCCACTCGCGGCAAGCCCGTTTCCGTGGACCAGGCGCGTTCGTGGTGGGCCTCGGTGGCGGGGCGCAGCGCCATCCTGCACTCAGGACTCTGCGTCATCGACACGGCCAACGGTCGCCAGGCCAGTGGTGTCGCCACCACGATCGTGCACTACGGCACTCCCTCTGAGCAGGAGATGGATGCCTATTTGGCCACCGGCGAAGCGCTGGCAGTGGCCGGTGGATTCACCATCGACGGTTACGCCGCTCCCTTCATGGAGCGCATCGAGGGCGACCACGGGAACGTGCTCGGCTTGTCGCTTCCGCTGCTGCGTCGGCTGCTCGCCGAAATCCACATTGAGATCACCAGCCTGTGGCGAATGCCGTGACCCTCCGGATCGGCCCCCTCGTGGTGGACCCCCCTATCGTGCTGGCCCCCATGGCGGGGGTAACCGACGCACCCTTCCGGGGCGTGTGCTCCCGCTTCGGTGCGGGGCTCTATGTCTCGGAAATGATCACCGCCCGTGCCCTGGTGGAGCGCAACGAGCGCACCCTGTCGATGCTGCGCTTCGATGGGTCCGAGGCCACTCGCTCCGTGCAGCTCTACGGCACCGACCCGCTCACCTTGGGCGAGGCGGTGAGATTCCTGGTCAACGAAGTGGGCGTGGACCACGTCGACATGAACTTTGGCTGCCCGGTTCCCAAGGTCACCCGCAAGGGCGGAGGATCGGCCCTACCGGTGCGGCAACGACTCCTGCGCGACATCGTGCGGGCGGCCGTGGCGGCGGCCGGGGCCGTGCCGGTGACGATCAAATTCCGGATGGGCATCGATGACGGCCTGCTCACCTATCTGCCCACTGGTCGCATTGCGCAAGAGGAGGGTGCCGCCGCGGTGGCCCTGCACGCCCGCACCGCCGAGCAGCTCTACAGTGGGACGGCTCGCTGGGAGGCCATCGCCGCCCTCAAAGCCCACGTGACCGCCATCCCGGTGCTCGGCAACGGCGACATCTGGGAGGCCCACGACGCTCTCGCCATGGTGGAGCAAACCGGCTGCGACGGGGTGGTGGTGGGGCGGGGGTGTCTCGGACGCCCGTGGCTTTTTCGCGACCTCGTCGATGCCTTTGCCGGCCGCCCGGTACAGCCTCCCCCGCTCCTCGGCGAGGTGTGCACCGTGATGCGCGACCACGCCGAACGGCTGGTGGATTGGAACGGCGAAGTCGGGGGCATGAAGTCCTTCCGCAAGCACGCCAGTTGGTACCTCACCGGGTATCCCGCCGGGAGTCAGCGCCGGGCCCGGGCCGCCCTCGTGGCCACCCTCGCCGACCTCGACGCCCTCATCGCCGAATTCGACCCCGAGGCCAGAATCAAGGACAACGCCCTCCGGGCCGCCCGCGGCCACACCAACGGCCCGCGGCCGGTGCATCTCCCCGAGGGTTGGCTGGATCTGGTCGAAGACCCCACGCCCCCGGCCGGCGCCGAACTCCTCGTCTCGGGCGGCTGATCCAGCACGCGAAACGACCGCCCCGAAGGGCGGCCGTTCCCACACCATGGCAGGCGTTGGGCCTGAATTACATCATCCCGCCCATACCACCCATACCGCCCATACCGCCGGGCATACCGCCACCGCCGCCGCCGCCGGCGCCCGCCGGCTCGGGAGCATCGGTGATGAGCACCTCGGTGGTGAGGATCATCGCCGCGATGGACGCTGCGTTCTGCAGCGCCGCACGAGTGACCTTGGCGGGATCGATGACGCCGGCCTTCACCAGGTCCTCGAACACGCCCGTGGCGGCGTTGAAGCCAGTAGGACCGCTCTCGCGCTCTACCTGCTCCACCACTACCGCACCCTCGTGTCCAGCGTTGCTGGCGATCAGGCGGGCGGGGGCCTCGAGGGCCTGCCACACCGACTTGGCGCCAGTGGCTTCGTCACCGTCGAGCTTCTTGACCACCTTGGCCACCGCCGCCCGGGCCCGCAGGAGAGCAGTGCCGCCCCCGGCGACAATGCCTTCCTCAATGGCCGCCCGAGTGGCGCTGAGAGCGTCCTCGATACGGTGCTTCTTCTCCTTGAGCTCCACCTCGGTGGCGGCGCCGACCTTCACCACGGCCACGCCGCCCGCCAGCTTCGCCAGACGCTCTTGGAGCTTCTCACGATCCCAGTCCGAGTCGGTGTCGTCGATCTCCCGCTTGATCTGGGCGATACGGCCCTTCACGTCGTCGGCGTTGCCGCCACCATCAACAATGGTGGTGTTGTCCTTGGTGATGACCACCTTGCGGGCCTTGCCCAAGAGATCGAGCGTGGTGTTGTCGAGCTTCAGGCCGACCTCTTCGGCAATGACCTGGGCACCGGTGAGGATGGCCATGTCCTGGAGCATCGCCTTGCGACGATCGCCAAATCCGGGAGCCTTGACGGCCACCGAGTTGAAGGTGCCACGGATCTTGTTGACCACGAGAGTGGCCAGCGCTTCGCCGTCAACATCCTCGGCCACGATCAGCATGGCCTTGCCCGACTGCATGACCTTCTCGAGCACCGGGAGCAGGTCCTGGACCGAGGAGATCTTGCCGTTCACGAACAGGATGTACGGATCCTCGAGGATCGCTTCCTGCCTCTCCGGGTCGGAGACGAAGTAGGGGCTCAGGTAGCCCTTATCGAACTGCATTCCCTCGGTGAACTCGAGTTCCATGCCGAAGGTATTCGACTCCTCGATGGTGACCACGCCGTCCTTGCCCACCTTGTCGATGGCGTCGGCGAGCACCTTGCCAATGGAGGGATCGGCGGCGGAGATCGAGGCGACCTGGGCGATCTCCGACTTGTCGTCGATCTCCTTGGCCTGGGTCTCGATGTCCTTCACGGCGGCGGCCACGGCGGCCTCGATGCCGCGCTTCAGACCGAGGGGGCTGGCGCCGGCGGCCACGTTGCGGAGGCCCTCCTTCACCAGAGCCTGGGCCAGCACGGTGGCGGTGGTGGTGCCATCACCCGCGATGTCGTTGGTCTTGGTGGCCACCTCCTTCACGAGCTGCGCACCCATGTTCTCGAACGGATCCTCGAGCTCCACCTCACGGGCGATGGACACGCCGTCGTTGGTGATGGTGGGAGCGCCGAACTTCTTCTCGAGCACCACGTTGCGACCCTTGGGGCCGAGGGTGACTTTCACGGCATCGGCGAGGGCATTCACACCGGCTTCGAGGGCCCGACGCGCTTCGTCGTCGAACTTGATGAGTTTCGCCATGGGGGCCTACTTGACGATCGCGAGCACGTCGCGACCGTTCAGGATAAGGACGTCATCGCCACCGTCAGAGATCTCGGTGCCGCCGTACTTGCTGTAGACGACGATGTCGCCCACCTTGACGTCAAGCGGGATGACCTCTCCGGTTTGCTCGGACCGACGGCCGGGGCCGACGGCGAGCACCTTCCCCTGTTGGGGCTTCTCCTGAGCCGTGTCGGGGATGACCAAACCGCTAACGGTGGTCTCCTCGGCCTGGCCAGGCAGGACAATGATTCGATCTTCAAGGGGCTGTAGTGACATGTCTGGGCGCCTCCGTGACGCTGGCAATACGGGTTAGCACTCGGATAGTGCGAGTGCTAACTGTAGGCCGGGAAGATGAGCACTCGCAACCGTCGAGTGCCAGCGCGGAACCAACGAGCCCCCCGACAACGTCCAACAGGGGTCCCGCTACGCAACTAGCCATACCGGAGGTCGCCACCGTGCCCCATCCCACCACTCCCCACCCGTCGCGGTGGCTCCGTCTCGTCGCCAGCCTCGTCGCCAGCCTCGCCGTGGTGGGGGCCTCGATCGTGCTCAGCGTGGACAACGCCTCCGCCGTCGGCCTCGAGACTTTCTCGGGGTGCGGCGAGCTCCGGGCCCACCTCGTCCAGGCGGCGACCGACGCCGGGCCCCTCACCCTCGACGAGGCCGACAGCCGGTCGGTCGCCGTGCCCACGGCCGAGTCGGCCTCCGGCGGCGGCGGCGGCACGAACACCCAGGTAGCCGGGGTCGACGAGCTCGACGTGGTGGAGGTGCTGGCTGATGGCCGCCTACTCGTCGCCCGCGACGACCGTGTGGTCCTCGTGGACGCCGGCGGGGAGGTGGTCCTCGCCACACTGCCGGTGCCACCGGCTCCGCAGATCACCGTCGATGAGCAGGGGACAACGCTCTGGGCCGTCAGCTACGAGGGGCAGTCGACCACCCTCACCCGAGCCGTCCTCACCGGGGACGGCTTCACGGATGCCACCTCGTGGAGCGTCGCCGGGCGGCTCGTGGACCTGCGCCGCGACGGAGCCGCGGTGCACCTGGTGGTCGTGGACGACGACGTGCTGCCAATGGAGTCAGGGATCGCCATCGAGCGCGACGGGGAGGTGGCCCCCAACGAGGTACTGCCCTTCCGCGGCACGTCGCCGGTGCCCTGCGACGAGGTGCTCCACTCCCCGCTGCCCGGCGGCCCGGCCACCACCCTGGTGACCTCCTTCTCGACCACCGGGGCGCTTCGACCCACCGCGGCCGCCGAGATCGTGGGCGCCGGCGACAACGTGCTCGTCACCGCAACGGCGCTCTACGTGAGTACCCCGGCGATCGACGCCCCGCGACCGGTGACGGGCATCCACCGCTTCGACCTCGACGATCTCCAGCTCACGGGATCCGGCTCCGTGACCGGTCAGCTCATCAACCAGTTCGCGCTCGACGAGCACGATGGACACCTCCGCGCCGCGGTCACCCTCGGCGGGTTCGCTCCGCCGGAGGGGCCCATGGCCATCGAGCCCGACGTGGGCGTGGTGGTGGAGGACACCGCTAGCTCAGCCGCCCGCGAGCCGGCACCAGACGAGCCCACGACGACCACGACCCCGCCGGAGCCGCCGACCACCACCACCACCGAAGCGCCGACCACCACCACCACCGAAGCGCCGACCACCACCACCACCACCGAAGCGCCGACCACCACCACCACGGTGGCCTCGGCCGGAGTGGGCCTCAGCGAGATCGTGACCCTCGACCTCGACGGCGCGCTCGACGTGGTGGGCCGCAGCCCGCGCTTTGGGCACGAGGGGGAGACGCTGCACGGCATCCGCTTCGCGGGTGACACCGCGTATGCCGTGACCTTCCTGCAGACCGATCCGCTCTACGTGATCGACCTGGCCGACCCTGCCGCACCAAGGGTGCTCGGCGAGATCGAGATCCCGGGCTTCTCCGCCTACCTGCACCCGATCAGCCCCACCCAGGTGATCGGGTTCGGTCCCGGCGACGATGGCGACGTGTTGGCGCGCCTGTTCGACGTGGGCGAACCCACGGCGCCCCGGCTCCTCCACACGGTGCGGGTCGGCGCCGACAGCCCGGTGGTGTGGGACCACCACGCCCTGCGCGCCGAAGGGGAGCAGCTGCTCCTAGCCGCCAACGACCGGGTGGCCGAGCGCCCGGCCCGGTGCGGTCCACTGGCCAACGCCCAGGCCGAGCTCGAGGAGGCGCAGCGCCAGGTCGAAGAGCAGTACCGCCAGATGGAGGTGCGAGGCGACAGCGAGGTGCCACCCGTCCTGCCGCAGATTGAAGCCCGGGTGACGGCGCTCTTGGAGTGCGTCTACCCCTCGACCTTCCCGCAGGCTCGCCTGGTGATGCTCGACCCGACCGGCACCAGCCTCCGCATAACGGCCGTCGCCACCGGTGCTGGGGAAGCCCAGCGCGTGCTGCGGCTCGACGGCGGCGACTTCCTCGTGGTCGGAACCGAACTCACCCGGGTGGGCTCGACCGGCGAGGTCGAGGCCGTGCTCGGCTGATCAGCTCAGCCCGAGATTGGGGTGGGCTCCCGTGTCGAGAGGCGATGGGCCGTCGGACTGCCACCGGTACCAGGCGGTGCTCGCCACCATGGCGGCATTGTCGGTGCACATCGCCCGGCTCGGTAGAAAGCCGCGGATTCCGTCGGCCAGGCACACGTCCAAGAAACGCTCGCGCAGACGCGAGTTGGCTGCCACGCCCCCACCGAGACAAAGCCCGCGCGCCCCAACCGAGCGCGCAGCAGCCTGCGTCTTGGTGACCAACACATCTACCACGGCCTCCTGGAAACCGGCCGCCACATCAGCAGCGGTCACCTCCGGGTGCTTGCGCACATGGTTCACCACCGCCGTCTTCAGGCCGCTGAACGAAAAGTCGTAGGTGCCGTCGCCCGCCATGGGCCGAGGAAACCGAATCGCCTCGAGGTCGCCGTGCACCGATAGTGCATCGATGGCCGGCCCACCGGGGTAGCCGAGCCCGAGGTAGCGCGCCACCTTGTCGAAGGCCTCACCGGCGGCATCGTCGATGGTGGAGCCGAGCACCTGGTACTGCCCGTGGCCCTCCATCAGAACGATCATCGTGTGACCCCCCGAGACCAGCAACACCACGAGAGGGAACTCGAGATCGGGGTCCTCTAACAAGGCGGCGTACAGATGCGCCTCGAGATGGTTTACGGCGATAAAGGGAACGTCCCACGCCAAGGCCAATGTCTTAGCGGCCGATACCCCCACCAGAAGCGCCCCCACCAGGCCGGGCCCGTAGGTAGCCGCTACCGCATCAATAGCGGACTCACCACCCGCCGACACCTCCGAGAGACCAGCCTCCACGAACGCCTGGGCCACCACGGGCACCAGCACATCCACATGCGCCCGACTGGCGATCTCCGGTACTACCCCGCCGTAGCGGGCGTGCAGATCCACCTGGCTACTCACCACCGACGAGAGCACCGACGTCCCGCGCTGCACCACCGCGGCGGCCGTCTCGTCACAGGAAGTCTCGATGCCGAGGATGCGCCCCCGGCCGGGGTTGGACATGGTCATCGGTGATCCAACTCCTCCACCACCGTCGCTCCGGTGATGCCAGCGGTGAGCCGCGCCAGCCGAGCGGCGTAGTCGGCGGTATCCACATCGCTCGCCCACATCACGATGGCATCCTCTTTGTTTTCTGCGTAATACCCCTTGCGGATTCCTGCCGGAGCGAACCCAAAGGCCCGGTAGAGCCCCTGGGCGGCCTGGTTGCTCGCCCGCACCTCCAGCGTGAGGTTCTTGGCCCCTTGATCAATAGCGGCGGAGGTCAAGCAGTGGAGAAGGCGCGTACCGATCTGCTGCCGGTGCCACGCTGGATGAACCGCCAGCGTGGTGATGTGTCCGTCGTCAAGCACCAGCAGCAACCCGCCGTAGCCCACCACCCGCGTACCCACCCGGGCCACGATGTACCGGCGGCTCTCGCGGTAGCCGATCTCGCTGTTAAATAGGCCCATCGACCACGGACGCGGATAGACCTGCGCTTCGATTTTCAACACGCTGCGCAGGTGCCGTCGGCGCATCGCAGTGATGGTGATGTCGGTCGAATCAACCCGGGGTAACGACTGCTCCATCAACTCGACACTCCATCGCGCGTTGTCCAGTTGATCTCGGCGTCGGGTTTGCGCAGATACAGCGGTGTGAGTTCGGCGGGACTGATCCAGTCCTCGCGCAGGGCCCGAGCATGGGCGAGCTGCACCAATGACCCCGCCAACGGGTAGGCCTCCCCTACGTCGGCCATCTCTACCCTCCGCAACGAGTCGAACAACGACTGGTAACGCAGCGCGCCATCGCCGACGAGGAGCATCTCGTCGGCGCGAGCGGAGAGGTCCGCCGCCAACTCCTCGGGTGAGGCCACCACCGGCTCGGTGAGCCGTTCCACCCCGCCGGGCGACCGTCGGTAGGCGGCGTGGTAGAGCTCCCCGCGTCCCGCATCGAGAGCGCACACAATCCGTCGCGGTGAGTGACGCAGCGGGAAAGCCACCAAGTCGAGACTGGTGACCCCGATCATCGGGAGGCGCCGGGCGTAGGCCAAGGCCTTACCCGCCGCCACACCCACCCGTAGCCCCGTGAACATTCCGGGCCCGAGATCCACGGCGATAGCGCTGATCTCACTCAGCTCCACCCGGGTCTGACGGCACAGGAACTCGATGGCCGGGGTAAGCGTCTCGGCATGTCGACGTCCGCGCGCCGAGTGCACTGAGCCCAACACCCCCTCATGGCCACCGATGGCACAGCCCACCTGGGAGGTGGAGGTCGTGATCCCCAAAATCAGCATCATCCACCACCCGCCCACGGCTGCAGCGCGGCCAACAACGCATCGGTGCGACGAGCCCAGTGCGGACCCACCGGAACCAACTCGATCACCCGGTCATCGTCGTCGGCTCCAAAGGTGAGCCGCACGTCGAGATGGTCGTGCGGGAGCAGACGAGCAATCGCATCCCCCCACTCAATCAGCACCACCCCACCATCGTCGAGCATCTCGGCCAGGCCGAGGTCGGACGCCTCGCTCAAGTGCTCCAACCGATACACATCGAGATGGTGCACCGCCAGACGCCCGTCGTAGACATGCACCAGGGTGAAGGTGGGGCTGGTGATTCTCTCTTGCACCCCCAGGCCCCGACCAAAGCCCTGCACGAACGCAGTCTTCCCCGCCCCTAGGTCGCCCGCCAGAACCACCACATCGCCCGGACTGGCCAGCGTGGCCACTGCCTCGCCGAGGAGTCGCGTCTCCTCGACCGAGGCGGTGGTAGCGACGATAGGCACGCCCTGATCCTAGGAGGACAAGTGACGGCGCTCGACTCGAGCACCGATCGCACACACCACCTCATAGGAGATGGTGCCGAGCCGTACCGCCCAATCCTCCGGGCTGATCTGCTCGTCGCCCTGGGTTCCGAGAAGCACGGCTTCGTCACCGGCCCGCACCTCGGCGTGGGGACCCACATCCACCATGATCTGATCCATTGTCACCGCGCCCACCATTGGATAGCGGCGACCACCGATGAGCACCTCTTGGCCAAGTTCACCCAGCCGCCGAAACACACCGTCGGCGTAGCCGATAGGCAACGTGGCGATAACGGTGTCGCGCTCGGTATGGAACCGGTGGCCGTAGGAGATTCCCTCGCCCTGGGCCACCGGCTTCACGAAGGACACCTCGGTGGCCAGCCGCACCACGGGAGTAAGGGGGAGACCCACCGCCAGCGACGGCGCCGGCGCGATCCCATAGATCGCAATGCCACACCGGACCAGGTCGTACCGACTGGCGGGGTGAAACAGGGCCGCGGCCGAGTTGGCCGCGTGGCGGAGGGGCACGGTGATCCCGGCGGCGGCGAGGTCGGTCAGGCACGCCTCGTAGCGCTCCAACTGCATCGCCGTCTCGGGCCGGGTCGGCTCATCGGCCACCGCGCAGTGAGTCCACACGGCCTGCAGATCAAGTTCCGGGTGCGCCTGCACTTGGCGGGCGAGGGCCACCATGTCGGCGGGGGCGGCACCCACCCGGTGCATCCCGGTGTCGACCTTGAGGTGCACCTTCACCGGCGACGACCCGTCCGGGCGATCGGCGGCCGCGCGGCCCACGGCGGCGATGAGAGAAGCCGTGTGCAGCGTGACGTCGACCCGAGCCGCCAGCGCCTCATCAACCTCATCGGGTCGCGGTTCCGACAGCAGCAGTACCGGCGCCACGATGCCTCCGGCCCGTAGAGCCGTCGCTTCGGGCACCTGGGCCACCGCCAACCAGGTGGCGCCCGCCCCCAACGCGGCGCGAGCCACGGGGACCGCACCATGTCCGTAGCCGTCGGCCTTCACCACCGCGCACACCGAGGCGGGGGCCACTCGTTCGCACAGGGCGCGCACATTGGCCCCCACGGCGTCGAGTGAAATGTCGGCCCAGGCCCGCGCCATTAGACCTCCCCGGCTGCGGAGAGCAGACCAAGAGCGCCCGGCAACGTAGCGATCAGGTCGCGGGCCACGAACCCGGGGGCGGTAGCGAGTGTGGCGGCAGAACCGTGAAGCCAGGCCCCCACGGCGGTGGCCTCCAAAGGGGCGAGGCCGCGCGCCAAAAGGGCACCGATGATGCCACTGAGGACATCGCCGGTACCGGCGGTAGCCAAACGCGCGTCACCGTTGGTGATGATACGTACGAGACCACCGGGATCAGCCACCACCGTTGTGCTCCCCTTGAGCAACACCACCGCGCCCGTGGCCGACGCCAACGACCGGGCCGCGGCGAGACGATCGGCTCCGGGCCGCTCGCCCGTCAGTCGCTCGTATTCCCCGTCGTGGGGCGTGAGCACGGTGCCGGCGGTGCGGGCCCGGAGAGCGCCCCCGACGGCGCGGCCAACCGCCCTGAGCCCATCGCCATCCAGCACCACGGGTACGGTGGCGGCGGCCAGCACCGCTCTGATCGCCTCCTGGGTAGCCTCCGCCGTACCCAGGCCCGGTCCGATCACCAAGGCGTGGCATCGCTCCAGCCCGTCGAGCACCCCAGCGGCCCAGTCCTCGGCGGGCAGCGCGAGGCCGACCGCCTCCACTGGCGCAGCGGCTTCGTGGGCCCCCCCGGGGGAAGCCACCCGCACCATGCCAGCACCGGCCCGTTGGGCGGCGGCCGCCGCCAAATACGCCGCCCCACCCATACCCGGCGAACCGGCCACCACCAGCACCGCCGCCATCCATTTGTGGGTCTCGCTCGCTCGCCGGGGCAGCCAATCCCGTACATCGGATGCTTCCACCACACCGGTGGGCGAGGTCGTCGTGAGGCCAATGTCGGCCACCACCACCTCGCCGGCCAGGGCGCGACCCGGCGGCAGGAGAAGCCCGGGCTTCAGCGCCGCCAAGGTGAGCGTTCGAGTGGCGGCCAGGACGCGCCCACCCGCCCTCCCGGTGAGGCCATCCACGCCGCTGGGGATGTCCACGGCCAACACCGGCGCGCCGGCGCTGGCCGGTGCCTCATAGGACCCCCGGAATCCGGTGCCGTAGGCGGCGTCCACCACCAAGTCGGCGGGTGGCAAGCGCTCGGGCGCCGCCGCCGCATCAACTACTTGTACCCGCACCCCGCGACGACGCAGGCGCACCGCCGCCGAACGACCATCAGCGCCGTTGTTGCCCTTTCCCGCCAGCACCACCACCCGTCGGCCGTAGCCTCCGCCCAGCATGGCCAGCGCCGTGGCAGCCACGGCGGCACCGGCGCGTTCGATCAGCACCTCCACCGCCTCCGGAGCGGCCGCGTCTACCGCCGCCATCTCGGCCGGTGTGAGGACCGCGATCACAGGGCCACCGCGATGGCTTCGGCCACCCGGCGGGTATGGGTCATCGTGAGAAGCCAGCGGCTGACTCCTTGCTCCAACGCCAGGGTCCGGGCCCCACCGTGCAGGACCACCGAGGGAGCGCCGGTGACGGCCCGCACCACCTCAATCTCGGTCCAGCGACACGCCCCTACCCCCTCGCCCAGCGCCTTCAACACGGCTTCTTTGGCGGCCCACCGCACCGCATACCGTTCCGCCGGGTCCTTTCGACGGTCGCAGTAGGCCTGCTCCGCGTCGGTGAATACACGGCCCCGGAGGGTGGGGGTACGCACCAGGGCGGCGCGCATCCGATCCACCTCACACACATCCACCCCGATCCCTTTCACCCCGAGCGCCAGCGGTCGGCCAATTCACGAATCGGCTCCACCAACAGATCGGCCGTCGGCACGGCCGCCAGACGGTCTTCCCGGAAGGTCGGTTCGGTCTCCAACACGGCGTCCCGTAGAACCGACCACCGGTTCCGGTACCCCTGGAGGGCACCCCGGGCAGCGGCCAGTGAGAGGTAGTCGTGGAACCGAACATGCAACAAGGTGATCCCCACGGCGCGGTCATCTTTCGTTTCCGGCACGATCACTACGGTGCGGCTATCTTCCCGCCCCCGGGTTACGAACACCTGACGTTCACGTGCCACGGTGTGCTTCGTGCCGCGCAGAACACCGTGGCGCTCCGCCCGTGATGGGATATCCAGCGCGATCCCGCCGCGATCCACAATGGCCACCCGCACCTCGCCATCCTCGCTCTCGCGGTCGAGTTCGTAACGAATCCAACCGGTGACCTCGGCCACGGCGGGGTCGATGTCGGCCAAGGTGCGCAACGTCTTGTAACTGAGGCGATCGCGGGCGGCTCCGGCGGCGAGGACCGCCTGCACCAACGGGGGCTGCAGCAGCGTCTCGTCGCTGCGCGAGATGCCCACGGTGACCGTCTTGGCCTGGTGCTTGATGGCATCTACCGGCCGCGTGAGTTCCTCGATGCCCGCCGTCAGAGCCGCCGTGAGATCTTCCACGACCACCGCCGGCGTGCCGATACGACCGAGTTCGGTCTGGTACGAGTCGAGCGGGACGATGCCGAGGGCGTAGCGGAATGAGGACGCCAACCGCACCGCAGTACTGGCATCGAGGTTGCCGTCGTAGGCCAACCCACGGAGCCCGTCGAAGAACCGCCCGGCCGCGGTAGCGATGGCGGGCTGGAGCAACCGCAACAGCTCGTCGCCGTCTTCGGGGGCGTGTTCCCCCACCGCCTCCTCAATGGCCGCGCGGGCCTCGCGGAGGGGATGCGCCTGCGCATCGATGGCCAAGGCCGCTTCATACCCAAACAGATGGCCAGCCATCGCGGTGAGTACGAACGCCAACTGGGGATGGGTCCTCGGTACGAAGATGACCTGCATGGCTGCCGCGAAACGCGTCTCGCCATCGGTGGCGATCACGATGGGCGAGGCCTTGTGGGCTCGATAGATCGCCACCTCCTTGGCCACATCATCGGCGGTGGAGCCCTCCAGCGCGGCGGCACAAACAAGGACCAACGGTTCACAGGACAGATCAATGTGTTTCTTGTCCTCGGTGGCATCGCAGGCGATGGAGCGATAGCAGAGCTCGCTGAGCTTGATCCGCAGTTCCTCGGCGGCGATGCGGTTGGTCCCATTGCCAACCATGGCCCAGTACCGCTTCGACGGCGCTAACTGCTGGGCGATGGCGGCGATGACGGAGCGACGGGAAATCGTGGTCTCCATGGCAGCGGGTAGATCACGCAGAGCCGCCACCAGGGTTGGGTCCACGCGGCCCCCCACCTCCTCGGCGATGGCCCACGCCAACATGAAGCCCGCCGCGATCTGCGCATAGAAGGCCTTGGTAGAGGCCACGCTCATCTCCACATCACGGCCGTCGGAGGTGTAGAGCACCCCGTCGCTCTTGTTGGTGAGGGCGGTGCCGCGCCGGTTCACGATGGCCAGCACCGTGGCACCGCGATCGCGGGCGAGATCAACCGTGCGATTGGTGTCGGTGGTGGTCCCCGATTGGCTAATGGCCACCACCAGGGTGTCGGACATTCTTTGGCGGAGTCCGAAACCGGAAAGCTCGGTGGCCGGCAGCGCCTCCACGCGTAGGTGGTGGTCGGCGGGCAGCGCCGCCACCAAGGCGGCCGCCAGGCTCTGGCCGGCCACGTGGGCGGTGCCCTGGCCGATGACCTGGATCCGAGTGATACGCCCGGAGCGAAGTCCGTCCCTCACCGCTGCTGAGAGCGCGCTGTCGTCGAGCATGACCCGCAGGTGCCCGTCGCGCTCCACGAGCTTCCCGCGCAGCGTCTTGCGGAAACTGGTAGGCGATTCGGTGATCTCCTTCAGAAGAAAATGCGGGAACTCTCCCCGATCGATATCACGGGTGGTAACCGGGGCCGACTCCACGTCGCCGGGGGTGAGCACCACTTCGCTGCCGTCATAGGCCTGCCGGTAGATGCCCTCAAGGGTTCCCGCCTGGCGGCCATCAAGCACGATGATCTGGCCGCGGCTGGCCGTGGGGTGTTCGACATTGGCGGGCGTATCGCCATCCATCCGCACGTAGGTGCGGGTGAGTTCAACCAATCCGTAGAGCTCAGAAGCCACCACGAAACAGCCCTCGGCCAGCCCTATGTAGAGGGCCTGCCCGCTGCCCCGCAGGGCCAACAGGAGTTGGTCGGGGTAGGAAGCGGCGCTCGCCGCTATAGCCACCGACCCCTCGAAACCCGCCACGGTGTTGCGAAAGGCATCGGTGAGGTTGGCCCCCTCCGCCAGGCGGTGCGACACCATCGTGGGGATCACTTTGGCGTCGGTGGTGATCTCGGCGGCCACGCGTAGCCCATCGGCCGCCTTGAGATCGGCGAAGTTATCGACGTCGCCGTTCAGGGCGGCGGTGACGTACGGGCCATCGGATCGGTCCACTTCGAGACTGTCCACCGGGTGGGCATTGGGCTGCGAGATGATGCCGACGCTCGCCCATCGGGTGTGACCGAGCACCACGGCGGCCCCCTCTTCACCACCCAGCGCCAGGCGCAACAGGTCATCGGCCAAGATCTCCGCTCGCATCGCCGAGGTGTTGTCGCCGAGTTCGCCAATCTCGGCGGCGGCCTTGTAGACGAAGCTGAGATGACCCTCGGCCGTCCGCACCGCCTTCGACCGGAACAGTCCGTCGCTCTGGCGGGAAGCCAGGAGAGCCGAGATAGCGGGGTCGGTAAGATCCAGGCCGTGGTCTCGCACTAACACGGTCAGCCCGGCGGAATCGCGCCCTCGTACCTCGAGGCGATCCAAGGCGGAGAGCGCCTGCTGAATCGAGGTGGCGATCTCAATGGCCGACCACCCCGGGGCCGCCCCCACCAGTTCGCGCACCCGTTCCGCGGTAGGCAAACGATCGCGCTCGATGGCCCAGCGGGCATCCTTGAGCCGCAGGAGGGTGGCGTTGATCTCTTCGAGGGGCTGGTGAACCAACGCGTCGTCGCTGTCCAAGGCGGTTTCCAGCGCCGTGACCCAATCCCCCACCACCACCATGGCTGCCGCGATACGGATCGCCACCTCGCGGTTGTGCACCAACAAGGCGATGCCGTCCATGCCCTGCAGAACAGCGTCGAGTTCCTCGAGGCGGAGCGCCGCCACCCCGGCCGCATCCAGCCCATCGGAGCCCAGCCGCGAACCCACGATGGCATCGAGACGAGCGAACACCTCGGAGGCAGGCAAGGGGCGACGAACGCCGGGACTGCGAAGGATGGCGATAATGCCGCACACGCTCAGAAGGGCCTTCCGGGTGGGAGAGATCCCCATCGTACGGGCTACGACGACCGCCGCCTTGACGAAGGGGCATAATCCCCTCCGCCACGGCTACCTGGGGGGTAGATCGGCCACCAAGCCGGCGAGGTGTTCGGCGGCCCGCTCCGCCTGCGCCGCAGTAGCTGCCTCCACCATCACCCGCACCACTGGCTCGGTTCCACTGGCGCGGATGAGTACCCGCCCGTGCTCGCCAAGTTCGGCCTCCACCGCGGCAATCTCAGCCTCCAGCGCGGCAATGGCATCCGGGCTCGCAACCGAGACCGAGACATTGCGCAGCACCTGCGGGAGCCGCGTCATCGCGGCATCGGCCAACTCGGCCAGCGGACGACCCGCACGTGCCACCACATCGAGAAGTTGTACCGCAGTGAGCAGACCATCTCCCGTGGTGGCGAGATCACTAAAGATCACATGGCCGCTCTGTTCGCCCCCCAGGGCATATCCGCCCTCCGCCATCGCTTCGAGCACATGGCGGTCTCCTACCGGAACCTGAAACACGGTTACGCCGTGATCGGCCATCCCCAGCCGAAACCCCAAATTCGTCATGACCGTTACCACGACGGTGTCCTGGGGCAGGCAGGCGCGGACGCGGCGGTCTACGGCACACACCGCAATGATCTGATCGCCATCGATCACGCGACCGGCAGCATCCACCGCCAGTACGCGATCGGCATCACCATCGAACGCAATACCGGCATCGGCCCCTCGTTGCACCACCACACGCTGCAGTTCCCTCGGGTAGGTAGAACCGCAACCGGCGTTGATGTTGGTGCCGTCGGGGTCCGCATGCAGCACCTCCACCTGCGCCCCGAGCGAGCGCAGCACCTCGGGGCCGATCCCGCTCGCAGAACCGTTGGCACAATCCACGACGACGCGCAGACCCTCAAGACTCCGACCGTCGATAGACGCCGCCACACTGGCGGCCCACCGGGCCACATCCCCCATGCCTTGCACCACCGATCCCGGAGCGGCGGCGGCCTCGACCACCGTCGCGGGGTCACCGCGCAGGAGGCGGTGAAACTCGGCTTCCACGGCAACCTCCACCTCGCGGCCCAACTTCAGTCCCCCCGCCGCAAACAACTTCACGCCGTTGTCTTCGAAGGAGTTGTGCGAGGCCGAGACCACCGCGCCGGGGATCCCTTCGGCCGCCGCCACCCAGGCCACCGCTGGCGTCGGGGCCACGGCCAGCACCCGTACGGCCATTCCTTCGGCCACCAGGCCCTCCACCAGGGATGCCTCCAGCCGGCCACCGGAACGGCGGGTGTCTCGACCCACCACAAAGCGGTCCCCGCCGAGCACCCGCGCTGCAGCTCGACCCAAGGCGGTCACCACCTCGTTGGTTAGGTCGAGGTTGGCCACCCCCCGAACCCCATCAGTCCCGAACTTGAGCACGTCCGATCTTGTCACGCAGCCCGCCGCCGCACTACGAACCGCCGGGCGCGGCCCCATCGGCGCATTCGCACCGGGGTGGTCACCTTGGCTGGGGACTACCGCTTGGAGTACTGCGGAGCCTTGCGAGCCTTCTTGAGGCCGTACTTCTTGGACTCCTTCTTGCGCGGATCTCGCGTGAGGAAACCGAGACGCTTAAGGAGCGGTCGTAACTCCGGGTCGAGTTCAATGAGCGCCCGCGAGATGCCCAGACGCAGGGCGCCCGCCTGGCCGGTGGGGCCGCCGCCGCCGAGGGTGGCGTCGATGTTGTAGGCCCCGGTGAGCTCAGTGGCCCGCAGCGGCTCGGTGAGAATCATCTGGTGCGTCTGCGACGGGAAGTAGTCGGCCAAGGCACGCTTGTTCACCGTGATGGTGCCGTCGCCTTCGGTCTCGTTGAGGCGCACCCGGACACGAGCGACGGCCTGCTTGCGGCGACCGGTGGACTGAATGAGAGGCTGGGACACGCTTGGTTCTCCTACGCGGTGCGCCGGGCGGCGGGCAGTTCGAGGGGCTCGGGCAGTTGTGCCGAGTGGGGGTGGTTGGGGCCGGCGTACACCTTCAACTTGGTAAGCATCTGGGCACCGAGACGGTTCTTGGGGATCATCCCTCGAATGGCACGACGCACAGCGTCCTCGGGATTCTTAGCCTGGGAGCGAGCGAACGTCTCAGCCTTGAGACCGCCCGGATAACCGGAGTGCCGATACACCATCTTCTGTTCGGCCTTGTTGGAGGTGAGGACGACCTTCTCGGCATTGATCACGATGACGTGATCGCCCATGTCCATGTGGGGAGCGAAGGTGGGCTTGTGCTTGCCACGCAGAATGCGGGCGGCCTCGGTGGAGAGCCGGCCGAGAACCAGATCTTCGGCATCGATGACCCACCACTTGCGGGTGATCTCGCTGGCCTTGGGGCTGTACGTGCGCACGCGGAGCGTCCTTGAGTAAATCGAGGGATTGCTGCGGGCACAGGAGCGCCCTAAGCGAAGGACAAAACTACGGCCAGAGCGGGTCGTACCGCAACTCTGCTCCCGCGGGGGACCATCGCGGCGGGCCGACGGGGGCGAGGGCTCCAGTGGGGGGCCTAGTAATCCACGTGCCACAGGCAGAGGCCCTCGGGAGGGGCGATGGCGGCCGCCCGAGCGCGGTCGCCACTGTGCAGGATTCCCCGGATCTCGCCGGGGCGGATCTGTCCCCGTCCGGCGGCTACTTCGGTCCCCACGATGGCGCGCACCATCTGATGGCAGAACGCCGTGGCGGTGATCTCAAAGCGCAGCAGACCGTCGCCGAGGTCGGTCCACCCCGCCCGTTTCACTCGCCGCACCAACGACACCGACTCTTCCCCGTCGTTCACCTTGGGCCGCCGGCAGAAGGCGCTAAAATCGTGCTCCCCCACGAATGGATCGCAGGCCAGCGCCAACAACTCCATATCTAAGGGGGTCGGCACGTGCCAGGTGGTCCGGGCCAGGAACGGATCGGGCACCGGGCGATTGAGCACCGTGTAGCGGTAGGTACGAGCAGTGGCCGAGAAGCGGGCATCGAAACCGGCGGGGGCAAGGGACAGCTCACGCACGGCGATGGTGGGACCGCATTGCTTGACGAGCGATCGGTGCAGTGCGCCGAGGTCGACGCTGCCCGCTAGATCCAGCGAGAGCACCTGCCCCCAGGCGTGCACCCCGCGATCGGTGCGGCCGGCGCAGGTGATCTCCACCGAGTGGCGCACCACCCGCTCAATGGCGCTGCGCAGCGTGCCGGCCACCGTGACCGGCCCATCCTGCGCCGCGAATCCATGAAACTCCGAGCCGTCATAGGCCACCAGCATCCGTACGCGCACTACCGGCCCGGCGGGGGCCGACGGAACGTAGGGGGTATCGAACAGCGTCATGCTGCGGCCGGCTCAGACGAGTTCGATGCGCGCCATCGGGGCGTTGTCGCCCTGCCGGTTGCCGAGCTTCAGGATCCGGGTGTAGCCACCGTTGCGGTTGGCGTACCGGGGACCCACATCAGTGAAGAGCTTGTGGGCCATCTCCTTATCGCCGAGGTAGGAGACCACCTGGCGATGGTTGTGCAGGCCGCCCTTCTTGGCCTTGGTGATGACCTTCTCGGCAATGGGGCGCAACGCCTTGGCCTTGGCCTCGGTGGTCACGATGCCTTCGGCGGCCACGAGGGATGCCACGAGGTTCGCCATCATCAGGCGCTGGTGCTGGGAACTGCCGCCGAAGCGACGCCCCTTCTTTGGGGTAGCAGGCATGGCGTGTCCTAATCCTTGGTCCGCAGCCGCAGGCCACGCTCGTCAAGCTTCTGGATGACCTCATCAAGCGACTTCTGGCCGAAGTTGGTGACGGCCAACAGATCGTCTTCGGTCTTCAGCAGTAGTTCGCCCACGGTGTTTACCTGAGCCCGCTTGAGGCAGTTCTGGGGCCGCTCAGACAAGTCGAGATCCTCGATGGGGAGGTCGAGATCGGGCGACCCCGCCGCGATCGTGGCGAGCTCGCCGAGCTCAAGACCCTGCGGATCGTCGCTCATTTCCGCCACCAGGCCCACGAGGGAGCGCAAGGTGTCGCCCGCCGAGGCCAGGGCCTCGCGGGGAGAGATGGAGCCGTCGGTCTCGATATCGAGCACGAGGCGGTCGTACTCGGTGGACTGCTCCACCCGGGCGGGCTCGATGAGGAACGCCACCCGGCGCACCGGCGAGAAGATCGAGTCGACCGGGATCACGCCGATGGTGGCGCTTCCCTTGTTGCGATCAGCCGAGACGTAGCCCCGACCCTTCGACACGGTGATGTCGATGGCCAACCGGGCCGACTTGCTCAGCGTGGCGATACCCATGTCCGGGTTGAGAATCTCCACATCAGCGTTCGGCGTGATGGCACCGGCGGTGACCTCGGCCGGACCCTTGGCATCAAGGCGCAGGGTCACGGGCTCATCGCTGTGACAGACGAGCACGAGGTCCTTGAGGTTCAGGATCACATCGGTGACGTCCTGGGTGACCCCCGCAATGGTGTCGAACTCGTGGAGAGCGTCGTCGAAGCGGAGCTGCGTGATGGCTGCCCCCGGGATCGAGGACAGGAGGGTGCGACGCAGGGAGTTACCCAACGTGTGGCCGAAGCCGGGCTCGAGTGGACCTACAGAAAAGGTCTGACGGTTGCCCTCGGCATCGCCGATCGCCTCAACCGTGGGGCGTTGGATTACCAGCATGATCTACCTCGTGAACTGGGGGGGCAATGGGAACAGGGCTACTTGGAGTACAACTCAACGATGAGCTGCTCACGCACGGGAACATCGATCTGCTCACGCAGCGGGAGTTCTCGCACAGTGATCGACTTGGCATCCTCACCGGCGTCGAACCAAGCCGGGAGGCGAGCGTCAAGGGTGTCGATGTTGTGTTGGATCACGATCATGGCTTGGCTCTTGGTCCGAAGCGACACCACGTCGCCCTTCCTGACCCGGTAACTGGGGATGTCGACCCGACGACCGTTGACATCGATCAGTCCGTGGTTCACGAACTGGCGAGCCTGCGGCCGGGTGCTGGCCCAACCCGCCCGGAACACGATGTTGTCCAGGCGCTGCTCTAGGAAACGGAGCAGATTTTCGCCGGTCACCCCCTTGGAGCGGGTGGCCTCCTTGTAGAGGTTCTCGAACTGGCGCTCGAGCAGACCATAAATGTGCTTCGCCTTCTGCTTCTCCTGCAACTGGAAGGAGTACTCGGAAGGCTGACGGCGACGCGAGCGCCCGTGCTCGCCCGGCGGGTAAGGGCGCTTCTCCAGCGCCTTGCTACCCTTCTCGTTCTCGAAGATGTTCACACCCAAGCGGCGCGAAATCTTTACCTTGGGTCCGGTGTAGCGAGCCATGCGGGGAGCCTCAGACTCGGCGCCGCTTGGGAGGGCGGCAGCCGTTATGGGGGACAGGGGTGACGTCTTTGATGCCGGTAACTTCGATACCTACGCTTTGCAGCGAGCGAATGGCGGTCTCGCGGCCGGAGCCGGGACCCTTCACCTGCACGTCAACTTTACGGATGCCGTGCTCCATCGCCCCACGAGCGGCCTTCTCGGCAGCCATCTGGGCGGCGTAGGGCGTGCTCTTCTTGCTGCCCTTGAAGCCAACGTTGCCCGCCGAGGCCCAGGACAGAACGTTGCCCTGTTGGTCGCTGATCGTGATGATCGTGTTGTTGAAGGAACTCTTGATGTGGGCAACGCCATGAGAGACATTGCGGCGCTCGCGCTTGCGCGGCCGCCGACCACCGGGCTTGGGTTTGGCCATTTAGATTCGACCCCCACCCGCTGCGACAACCGGCAACCGGCAACCTTCGGCACTGACTCGCTTGCTCACTTGCGTACCTTCTTCTTACCGGCGACGGTCTTCTTGGGTCCCTTGCGGGTGCGGGCGTTGGTCTGGGTGCGCTGGCCGCGAACCGGCAGGCCCTTGCGGTGCCGCAATCCCTGCCAACAACCGATCTCCATCTTGCGGCGGATGTCCTGCTGTACCTCGCGGCGGAGATCGCCTTCGACCTCGAGGTTCTGGTCGACGTAGGCGCGGATTTGGTTCACCTCTTCATCGGTGAGATCGCGCACGCGAGTGCTGCGATTGAGCCCGATTGCGTCACAGATTTTCTGCGACGTGCTCCGGCCAATGCCGAAGATGTAGGTGAGCGAGATCTCCAACCGCTTTTCACGGGGGATGTCAACGCCGGCGATACGAGCCATAAGCGGGTTGCTGTCTCCTCTTAGCCCTGGCGCTGCTTGTGCCGGGGGTTGGTGCAGATGACCTGAACTCGCCCATGACGGCGGATCACCTTGCACTTGTCACACATCTTCTTGACGCTGGGTCGGACCTTCATCAGTCGATCTCGTTCACTTGTAGCGATAGGTAATGCGACCTCGGCTGAGGTCATAGGGGGTGAGCTCCACCTGGACGCGATCCCCGGGGAGGATGCGGATGTAGTGCATCCGCATCTTTCCGGAAATATGGGCCAATACCTTGTGGCCGTTTTCGAGTTCCACCCGGAACATGGCGTTCGGGAGGGGCTCAGTTACCGTGCCTTCCAGCACGATCGCGTCTTCTTTGGGCTTGGCCAGAATGGTGCTCCTGAATTGCGGGATCAACAGGCCAAGTCAGCGCGCCATAATCAGGCACGTGCAGCGGACAACTTCGTCCCAGGGCCGAGGGTGGATGCTATCGCAGGGACGACAGCGCTCCAATTCGACCGCGTCAGGGCCGATCTAGCGACCTTGGGTCCAGCGGGTTCACAGACCGGCCAGAACCGGGACCCTACCGGAGAAATCAGGGCAGGGTGAGGATCTCCGGGCCGTGGTCGGTGATGGCAATGGTGTGCTCCGTGTGGGCGGCGAGGCGCCCATCGAGGGTGGCCACGGTCCACTGGTCCTCCAAGACCTTGGCCTCGGGGCCGCCCGCGCAGACCATCGGCTCCACCGCATAGGTCTGGCCGGACCCCAATCGTCGACCCTTGCCTGGTCGTCCCCAGTTAGGGACATCGGGCGCCTCGTGCATGGCAGTCCCGATCCCGTGGCCGGTGTAATCGCGCACCACCGAGAATCCAGCCGCCTCGACCACGCCCTGCACCGCCGAGCCGATATCAGACAGTCGACCGCCGGGAACCATCGCCCGGATCCCCGCCGCCAGCGACGCCTCGGTCACCGCGATCAGCCGTTCCGCTTCGGGGTGGATCCGGCCCACGCCCACGGTGAAGGCGGCATCACCATGCCACCCCTCGATGATCGCCCCGCAGTCGATGGAGATGATGTCGCCCTCCGCGAGGCAATAGGGCCCTGGTACTCCATGCACAATCACGTCGTTGGGTGATGCACAGATCACCCCGGGGAACGGTGGGTACCCATAGCCCAGGAAGTTGGACTGCGCGCCGCGACGCTCGATGACGTCGCGCCCGATGCGATCCAGAGCGGCCGTGGTTACCCCCGGGCGAATGGCGGCACGGATCGCTGCATGCATCTCAGCCACGACCCGTCCCGCCTTACGCATCTTTCCCAGATCCTCACTCGATCGACGCACCCCCCCAGGCTAGAACCCACCCTGGCTCCAGACCTCAATGCGACCCGTTTCGCCCATCGCCGGGATCAGGCTCACCGCCGCCGCCAATGGGGGGGTTAGGAGCGGCGGGCGTCCACGGCGGCGACCAGGCGGGCGGTGACCTCGGCGGCGGTGCCGAGACCATCCACGGCGGTGAGAAGCTCGCGTTCGAGATACCAGGCGATCAGCGGTGCCGTTTCGCGCTCGTAGAGATCGAGGCGAATCTGGATGGCGGCGGAGGTGTCGTCGGCCCGCTGCACCACCTCACCGCCACAGTTGTCGCACACCCAGCCATAACGCGGCGGGGAGTCCACCGAGAAGTTCGTGGCGCAATCCACGCATACGCGCCGGCCAGCCAATCGCTCCAACACCACCTGGGTGGGCACGACAAGGTCGATCACTAGGTCCAACGCCGCCCCCACCGTGATCTCGCTCAGCCTTTCCGCCTGGCCCACGGTGCGCGGGAAACCGTCGAGAATGTAGCCGCGCTCTCGGGTGTCGTCGGCGGCTAGCCGCTCGGCCACCACTCCCCCGATGACCCCGTCCGACACGAGTTCGCCACGGTCCATCACCGCTTTGGCCTGGAGGCCGAACTCGGTGCCCTCACGGACCGCCGAGCGGAGCATGTCACCCGTGGAGATGTGAGGGATCACGTAATGGTGCGAGAGGCGCACACATTGGGTTCCCTTGCCCGCACCCTGCCGACCCAGCAGGACCAGACGAGCGCCGGGGATCACGCCAGGACCCCAGCCGCCATCACTTCAAGAAGCCCTCGTAGTTGCGCATCATCAACTGGCTGTCAATCTGCTTCATCGTCTCGAGGGCCACGCCCACTGCGATGAGCAGCGAGGTGCCGGCGAAGGGGAAGTTCTCTACGTCAGCGGTAGCCAGCAGAATCGAGGGCAGGAGCGCGATGAAAGCGATGAACAACGCACCGGGCAGAGTGATCCGAGACAAGATCTTGGCAAGGTAGCGCTCGGTCTGGGGCCCGGGGCGAATACCGGGGATAAACCCACCCTGCTTTCGGATGTTCTCGGCCTGCTGCGCAGGATCGAAGGCAATGGCGGTGTAGAAGTAGGCAAAGCCGATGATGAGCAGGCCGTACACAAGGACGTACACGATCGAGTCGGGTTGGACCAGGTGGTCGTTCACCCAGCCCTGGATCGACCTTCCGTAACCCTCGGCTGGCAAAACGTTGGTGAACAGAATCGGGAGGTAGAGGACCGAACTGGCGAAAATGATCGGGATCACGCCTGATTGGTTCACCTTGAGGGGGATGTAAGTGCTCTGGCCCCCATACATCCGACGACCCACCACCCGCTTGGCGAACTGCACGGGGATGCGGCGCTGACCTTGTTCGACAAACACGATGGCCACCAGCAGGACCACGGCGAGCAGCAGCAGGAAGATCAGGAGCGCGGAACCCTTCTCCGCATTCAGTTGGGCACCCGCAGCCGGGAAGATACTCACCACCGAGGCGAAGATCATCAACGACATGCCGTTACCAATGCCGCGCTGGCTGATGAGTTCGGACAACCACATCAGCAGGGCCGTGCCCGCCGTGAGGGTGAACACCACCAGGATCACCCGGAACGGAGTGAAGTTGGGGAGGACGTCGATCCCGAGGCTGTTGCCGCCGCCGAGCAAACCGCCACCTCCATTGTGGAAGAGGAAGGCCAAGCCGGTGGATTGCAACAAGGCGATAGACACGGCGAAGTAGCGGGTCCACTGGGTAATCTTGCGCTGCCCCACGGCCCCCATCTGCTGCCATTCCTCCAGCTTCGGGATCACCACCGTGAGGACTTGCATGATGATCGAGGCGGTGATGTAGGGCATGATCCCCAACGCAAAGATGGCAAACTGGGTGAGGGCGCCCCCCGAGAACAGCTGCAGGAAGCCCAACACGCCAGCGCCTTGGTCGGCTTGTCGCTTGAGTTCGGCCACCGCATCGAGATCGATACCCGGCGCGGGAATGTAGGCACCGATGCGGTAGAGCGCGATCATCAGCAGCGTGAAGAGAATCTTTCCCCGGAGGTCAGGGATTCTGAACACGTTACGAACGCTGGACAGCACGGACTGGGCTCCTGATCAGCGGGCGCTGCCAGCGGCAGCGATTGGATCGATAGGACTAGCGGTTAGCGAACTGGTTTCCTTGCACCGGAGGACGACGATCGCCCCACGGCTTGGGCAGGATCTCCACCGTACCGCCCGCCGCCGCGATGGCTGCCTCGGCAGACTTTGAGAAGGCATGGGCCTTCACGGTGACCTTACGCGTGAGGTCACCCCGGCCCAGGACCTTGATGAGGGCACCCTTGTGCGCCAGACCCTTGGCTTGGAGGGCGGCAGGACTGATCTCGTCCATGCCGCTTTCCTCGATGGAGTCGAGATTGATGCCCTGATACTCAACCCGGAACGGGTTGTTGAAGCCCTTGAGCTTGGGGATTCGGATGTTGAGGGGCATCTGGCCGCCCTCGAACCGGGCCGGGACGCTGCCGCGTGCCTTTTGGCCCTTGGTGCCTCGGCCAGCGGTTTTACCGCCCTTGCCGGCGATACCCCGACCGACGCGCTTCTTGCCACGGTTTGAGCCCTTGGGGGGCTGGAGGTCATGGATCTTGATGGTCATGAGTTGGTCTGCTCCTCAACCGAGACGAGGTGGGGCACTCGGGCCACCATCCCACGAATCTCGGGGCGATCAGGAAGGGTGTTCGACTTGCCGATGCGACCGAGACCAAGCGCCCGTAGCGTTCCCCGCTGCTTGGGCTTGGTTCCGATGGCGCTACGGATCTGGGTGACGGTGATCGTGCCTGCTTCAGTCATCACGCAACCTCTTCGGGCACGGAGGCCTGCGGACCGCGCTCGCTCAGGTTATAGGCGGCGAGCATTCCCTTGGGCACAAAGTCCTCAGGATCGAGACCACGGAGACGAGCAATCTCATCAGGCCGCTTAAGCGACTTGAGACCGTTGATGGTGGCGCGGGCCACGTTGATGTGGTTGGAGGAACCGAGGGACTTGCACAGCACGTCGCGCACGCCCGCCTCTTCGAGGATGGCGCGGGCAGCCCCACCGGCGATCACACCGGTACCGGGAGCCGCCGGCTTCAACAACACTCGGCCTGCTCCCATGCGGCCCACGATCGTATGCGTCACCGTCGTGCCCGCCAGCGGCACCTGGAAGAGATTCCTGCGAGCTTCTTCGGTGCCCTTCTGAATCGCCAGGGGCACCTCTTTCGCCTTGCCATAACCCAAGCCGACGCGCCCATGACCATCACCGATCACCACGAGAGCGGTGAAGCTGAAGCGCCGACCGCCCTTCACGACCTTGGACACGCGGTTGATGTTGATCACGCGCGACTCACGCAGGGTGGTGTCGGTGGACTGCCGAGGGTTCTCGCGCTCTGCTTTCTCGCGCTCTCGGCGGGGGGGACCTGATCCGTTAGCCATCTAGAGCTCCAGTCCAGCGTCACGGGCGGCGTCAGCGACTGCCGCCACCCGACCGTGGTAGAGGTTGCCGCCTCGATCGAAGACGACCTTGGTGACGCCAGCGGCCTTAGCCCGCTCGGCGACGAGCTGACCAACCTTGATGGCAGCACCCTTGTTGCTGGTTCCACCCTCTCGCAGGTCGGTCTCTTGGGTGGACGCCGATGCGATCGTGCAACCGGAGCGGTCGTCGATCACCTGAGCGGAGATGTGCTTGTTCGAGCGGAAGACAGCCAGGCGCGGGCGCTCGGCCGAACCTTCCACCTTTTTGCGCACGCGACGGTGGCGACGGATGCGGGCTTCTCGCTTGTGCTGTGCGGTCACGGTCATAAGGTGTCCTTACTTACCCGTCTTTCCGGCCTTCTTGGCGACGAATTCGCCAAGGTACCGGACGCCCTTGCCCTTGTAAGGCTCGGGTTTACGGATCTTGCGGATGTTGGCGGCCACTTGGCCGACGATTTCCTTGTCGATACCCTTCACGATGATGCGGTTCGGGGTGGGGGTCTCGAAGGTGATGCCAGCGGGAGCGTCAACCGACACCGGGTGACTGAACCCGAGAGCCAGATCAAGCTTGCTGGTGCCCTGAGCGGCGGCGCGGTAACCCACGCCGATGATCTCCAGCTCCTTCACGAACTCCTCGTTCACACCCACGACCATGTTGTTCACCAGCGAGCGAACCAGGCCATGCATGGCCCGGTTCTCGCGCTCATCGTCGGGACGTTCCACCAGCAACTCATCGCCATCCTGACGCACGGTGATAGCGCCCGGCAGCACGCGCTCCAGAGTGCCCTTGGGACCCTTCACGGTGACATGGCTCCCGGCGATGGTCACATCGACGCCGCGGGGGACCGGGATGGGGGATTTTCCGATTCGGCTCATGTCAGGTCACCACACGAAGCAGAGGATCTCGCCGCCCACGTTGCGCTTGCGCGCTTCGCGGTCGGTCATGAGCCCCTGGCTGGTTGAGAGGACGGCCACCCCGAGACCACCGAGGACCCGGGGGACCTTGGTGGACTGACTGTAGACACGCAGGCCCGGCTTGGACACCCGGCGCAGGCCGGAGATCACACGGGCTCGCTCGGGCGAGTACTTCATCTTGATGGACAGCACGCGTCCAGGGCGTTCGGTGTTGTCGGCCACATCAAAGCCATCGATGTAGCCCTCCTTGTGGAGGATGGTGGCGAGGGCCTCTTTCACCTTGGAACTGGGCATGCGCACGTCGTCGTGCATCGCAACGTTGGCGTTGCGAATGCGAGTGAGCATGTCGGAGATCGGGTCGGTCATGGTCATTGGTCGACTCCCCTCACCAACTGGCCTTCGTCACACCGGGGATTTCCCCGGCGTGGACCATCTCCCGCAAACAGATCCGGCACAGGCCGAACTTGCGGTAGACGGAATGCGGACGCCCACAGCGCTTACAGCGGGTGTAGGCACGAACCTTGAACTTCGGGGTCCGCTGTTGTTTTTCGATCAGTGCTTTCTTGGCCATTATTCCTGTCCCTCGCGCTTGAACGGGAAGCCAAAGGCGTCGAGGAGGGCCTTGCCTTCGGCGTTGGTCTTGGCGGTCGTCACGATGGTGATGTCCATGCCTCGCGGGGCATCGATCGAGTCGTAGTCGACCTCCGGGAAAATCAGCTGGTCGCTCACACCGAACGTGTAGTTGCCGTGGCCGTCGAACGAACGGGGGTTGAGCCCCCGGAAGTCACGGACCCGCGGGATGGCGAGGCTGATGAGCCGGTCGAGGAACTCCCACATGCGCGCACCCCGCAGGGTGACCTTCGTGCCGATGGGGTTCTCCTCACGGAGTTTGAAGTTGGCGATGGACTTACGGGCCCGGGTGATGATCGGCTTCTGACCAGAGATCCGGGTGAGGTCCTTCACGGCTCCCTCGAGCAGTGAAGGCTGCCCAACAGCGGCGCCGACGCCCATGTTGATCACGATCTTTTCGAGGCGGGGAACCTGCATGATGTTTCCGAACCCGAGTTGCTCCTTGAGGGCATCACGGATTTCGGTCTCATACCTGGTCTTGAGCCGCGGTACCGGGTTGGTAGCGGTGGCGGTGGTCACTCGATGTCCTTTCCACACTTCTTGCACATGCGTACCTTGGTGCCGTCGGGGTCGTGCCGGTAACCCACCCGAGTGGGCTGGCCGCACGCCGGGCACACCAGCGCCACGTTGGCGATGGGCAAGGGCATGTCCTTGTCGATGATGCCGCCCTGCATCGTGGCCTTGGTGGCCTTTTGGTGCTTCTTGGCCACATTGACGCCGTCGACGATGATCTTCCCCGCGGAGGGGAACACCCGCGCGACCTGGCCGGTTTCGCCACGATCCTTGCCGGTCAGCACCTGCACCTTGTCGCCCTTTTTGATCTTGAGGCCGGCCATGGTTACAGCACCTCCGGAGCCAGGGACACGATTTTCATGAACTTCTTGTCCCGCAACTCTCGGCCCACCGGGCCGAAGATTCGGGTGCCCCGAGGGTTCATCTGGTCGTTGATGAGCACGGCGGCGTTCTCGTCGAAGCGGATGTAGCTACCGTCGGGACGGCGCTTCTCCTTCTTCACCCGCACGACGACGCACTTGACGACCTCGCCCTTCTTGACCGCTGCGCCGGGGATAGCGTCCTTGACGGTGGCGACGAACACGTCACCGATGCTGGCGTAGCGCCGTTTCGTTCCACCGAGCACACGGATGCACAGGACCTCCTTGGCCCCGCTGTTATCCGCCACCCGAAGACGGCTCTCCTGTTGAATCATGCGTAACTCCGATCAAACTTCACGCCAAAGTCAGGGAGCATGAATGGCGCGTCGCGTCTCTCTCTCATCGTGCTCGCTCCAGCACTTCCACAAGCCGCCAGCGCTTCAGCTTGGACAGGGGCCGGGTCTCTTGGACCCGAACTTTGTCGCCCAGCTTGGCGTCGTTGGTCTCATCGTGCACGTAGAGCTTCTTGGTGCGCACCATGGTCTTGTTGTAGAGCGGGTGCGGCTTGCGGGTAGTTACCGTAACGACGGCGGTCTTGTCCATGCCGGCGGAAGTAACAACTCCCTCGCGCAACTTGCGGGCGTTGGGCCGAGTAGTGGTCTCGTCGGCCATCAGGCGTTCTCCCTCTGGTTCTCAAGCGCTTCGGCCGCCTCAATCTCGCGGGACCGAAGCTCGGTGTTGAATCGTGCGATGTCCTTGCGAAGCTTCTTCAGGACGCTCACGTTGTCGAGTTGGCCGGTGGCGTTCTCGAAACGCTTCTTGAACAAGGCGTCCTTGGTCTCGGCCAGTTCCCGCAGCAGCGCGGCATCGTCGAGCTCCCGGTAGACAATGTCCTTGGCCATTAGAGGGCCTCCTCACGAGCGACGAAGCGGGCCTTGATTGGCAGCTTCTGAATGGCGCGCTCGATAGCTTCGCGGGCCAAGACCGGATCGGGATAGGAAAGTTCGAAGAGGATGCGGCCCGGCTTCACCACGGCGACCCAACGTTCCGGGTTGCCCTTGCCCGATCCCATCCGAGTCTCGGCGGGCTTTTCGGTGACGGGTTTGTCCGGGAAGACGGTGATCCAGACCTTGCCACCCCGGCGGGTCTTACGGGTCATGGCGATACGAGCCGCTTCGATCTGACGGGCGGTGATCCACCCCGGCTCTAGGGCCTGGATGCCGTAGTCGCCGAAGGTGACCTCGCTACCACCCTTGCTCTGACCGCGCATGCGCCCACGATGCTGCTTGCGGTGTTTGACCTTCTTAGGCATCAACATCAGTCGGCATCTCCCGGGTGGAACTTGGGCGTCTCGTGGTGCTCAACGGTAAGGCGCTCGATCTCCTCTTCCTCGGCCAAAAGGCGCTCCAACTCGGGATCAGCCTCCTTGACCAGGGGTTCAGCTTCGGCCGCCAAGTCGCCATCGGCGGTCACGGGCCGACGAGAAGCCGCGGAACTCGACACCACTCGGCGGGGAGCACCGGCAGCGCCGGAGGTCTCACCCACGGCCATAGCGGCCTCACGGTTGATCTTATCGTCGTTGGAAGATTTGTACGGAAGAATGTCGCCCTTGTAGAGCCACACCTTTACGCCGATCCGCCCAACGGGGGTGCGGGCTTCACGGAAGCCGTAGTCGATGTCGGCCCGGAGCGTATGCAGCGGTACCCGGCCCTCGCGGTACCACTCGGTGCGAGACATCTCCGACCCGCCGAGGCGGCCCGAGCACTGAACCCGGATACCAAGGGCACCGGCCTTCTGCGCATTCTGGACGGCACGCTTCATGGCTCGACGGAAGGCCACGCGGCCAGCGAGTTGATCGGCGACGCCCTGGGCAATAAGGGCGGCATCCAGCTCGGGTTGTTTGATCTCTTGGATGTTGAGCTGCACCTTGTTGTTGCCAGTAATGACGGTGAGCCCTGCCCGCATGCGATCAGCCTCGGCACCGCGTCGGCCGATCACAATGCCAGGTCGGGCGGTGTGCACATCTACCCGAAGCTTGTCCCGGGTGCGCTCGATCTCCACCCGCGAGATGGCGGCATGGGGAAGCTGAACCATGATGAAGTCACGGATTTTCCAGTCCTCGATAATGAAGGCGCCGTACTCCTTGCGGTCGGCGAACCAACGGGACTTCCACTCGGTGGTAACACCGAGGCGGAAGCCGTAGGGGTTGACCTTCTGACCCATCAGCTCTTCTCCTCATCCGAGGCTGATGCCTCGGACTCATCGGTGGGTACCTCGAGGGGGGGTTCGCCCGCCTCGAGGTTGTCCTCGGGTGCATCGGTGACCACCGTCTCCGCCGGGGCTTCCGCCTCAATCACCTCGTCGGTGCTCACCTCGTCGGTGCTCACCTCGTCGGTGCTCACCTCGTCGGCATCGTGGTCGTGGTCGGGCTGACGCGCCGCCCGAGCCGCCTGGCTCTTGGCCACGCGGGCCCGCCGGGCCTCCGCCGCATCGCGCCGGACACCCCCCCGACCCACCGCCGCGGTGGTACGAGCCTGGCGTTGAGCCAATTTCTTGGGGTCCATGCGGCTGACGATCACGGTGATGTGGCAGGTGCGCTTGCGGATGCGGGTCGCTCGGCCACGGGCCCGGGGACGCCACCGCTTGAGGGTGGGGCCCTCATCGGCGAAACAAGCCGATACGCACAGTTCATTGGGGTCCATCGAGTCGTTGTGCTCCGCGTTGGCCACGGCCGCCGCCAGGACCTTGCGAATCTCGCCCGCCACTGCCCGATCGGTGAACTCGAGCACCCCGTCGGCATCGTCGACGTGCAGGTTCCGGATGAGGTCGAGGACCTCGCGTGCCTTGTAGGCGGAAACTCGAAGGTACTTCACCTCGGCACGGGTACCGGGACGTTCGTTGGTCTTGGTTCCGAAGGCCATTGCTATCGCCGCCCTCGAGCCTGCTTCTCCATACCCGCGTGGAACCTGAAGGTTCGCGTGGGGGAGAATTCGCCGAGTTTGTGCCCAACCATGGCCTCGGTGACATACACCGGGACATGCTTACGACCATCGTGAACGGCAATGGTGTGACCAACCATCTCCGGGATGATGGTCGAGCGACGGCTCCAAGTCTTGATGACCTTTTTTTCGCCCTTCTCGTTGAGGACGTCCACCTTCTTGAGAAGATGATCGTCCACGAAGGGACCCTTTTTGAGGCTGCGGGGCATGGGTTCCTACCTCCGACTGCCGCGCGTACGGCGCCGGCGGACGATGAGTTTTTGGGACGGCTTGGTCTTGTCTCGGGTGCGGCCTTCGGGCTTGCCCCATGGCGACACTGGGTGCCGACCACCGGAGGTTTTGCCCTCGCCGCCACCGAGGGGGTGGTCGACGGGGTTCATCGCCACACCGCGGGTTTGGGGTTTGACGCCCTTCCAGCGGTTGCGGCCTGCCTTGCCGATCTTGATGAGTTCGGCTTCGGAGTTGCCAACTTCACCAACGGTCGCCCGGCAGTTGATCGGAACCCGGCGCATCTCGGTGCTGGGCAGACGCAGCGTGGCGTAGTCGCCTTCCTTGGCCACCAACTGCACGGCCGTGCCGGCGGAACGACCCATCTTGGCGCCACCGCCGGGGTACAACTCAATGGCGTGCACGGTGGTGCCCACGGGGATGTAGCGCAGCGGAAGGGCGTTGCCCGGACGGATCTCCGAACCCTGGCCCGACTGCAGCATGGCGCCCACGCCTACGTCTTTCGGGGCGAGGATGTAACGCTTCTCACCATCGAGGTAATGGAGGAGCAGTATGCGACAGTTGCGGTTGGGGTCGTACTCCACCGCAGCCACCTTGGCCGGCACGCCGTCCTTGGTGCGCTTGAAGTCGATCATGCGGTAGCGCTGCTTGTGGCCGCCACCTTTGTGACGGGCCGTTTTGCGGCCGTAGTTGTTGCGGCCACCAGTGTTGTGCTTGGGCGCCAGCAGTGACTTCTCGGGCGTCGTCTTGGTGAGCTCGGCGAAGTCGGAGACCGTCTGGAATCGACGACCGGGGCTGGTGGGCTTGCGTTTGCGAAGGGCCATGTCTGCTCTATCCCTGGAAGAGGTCGATCGTCTGACCCTCGATGAGGGTCACGATCGCTCGCTTGGTGTCGGGTCGGCTGCCAAACCCGGAGGTCTTGCGGTTGCGCTTCCGCTTGCCCTTCCGGTTGAGGGTGTTCACCTTCAGGACCTTCACCCCAAAGATCGCCTCGACGGCGTCGTGTATCTCGGGCTTAGAAGCGCTGGGGTGCACCTTGAAGGTATAGGCCCCGCCCTCGGAGAGGGCGAAGGACTTCTCGCTCACAATGGGAGCGAGGATGATGTCGCGGGGGTCCTTGATCACGAGGCCTCCTCAGCGGCGTGGTGGCCCCGGGTAACGGGGCGATCGACCGGCAGCGTGTCGGGGGTGAAGACCAGCCAGTCCGACACAAGGATGTCGTAGGCGTTCAACTCGCCAATGCCGCACACGTGGATGTTGTCCAGGTTGCGGAGGCTCTTCCAGATGGCCTGGTCCTCGGGGCGGAGCACCACCAGCACCCGACCATCCACGCCATTGGCCGCCAAGGCAGCCATGGCGCTCTTGGTGCTCGGAGCATCGATGCCCCAATCGAGTACCAGAATCCGCTCCGAAGCGGCACGGTCGGAAAGGGCGGACTTCAGGGCCAGACGAATCATCTTCTTGGGGGTGCGCTGGGCGTAACTCCGAGGCTTGGGGGCGTGAATCACGCCACCGCCAGTCCAGATGGGGGAACGACTCGACCCGGCCCGGGCCCGGCCGGTGCCCTTCTGATTCCACGGCTTCGCTCCGCCACCGCGCACTTCGGCGCGGGTCTTGGTGGACTGCGAACCCGAGCGTTTGGCGGCCAATTGTGCCGTCACCACCTGGTGCAGAACCGGGAGGTTCGGCTCAATCCCGAACATGGCCTCATCGAGTTCCACCGACCCGGCGGCTTTCCCGGCGGCGTCCTTCTTCTCCAACGTGGGCATCTCAGACATCCGCCTTCACAGCGTTACGGATCAGCACAAGCCCACCCTTGGGCCCGGGTACCGAGCCGCGGACGAGGACGATGTCGCGATCGGCATCGGCCGTCACCACCAGGAGGTTCAAGGTGGTGACCTTCTCGCCACCCATGCGACCGGCCATCCGCTGGCCCTTGAATACCCGCGAGGGCGTAGCGCAAGCGCCCACTGAGCCCGGGGCTCGGTGCGTGCGGTGGGTGCCGTGGGAGGCGGGCATGCCGCCGAAGCCGTGGCGCTTCATCGCCCCGGCAAAGCCCTTGCCCTTGCTGACGGCCGTGACATCAACCTTGTCGCCGTTGGAGAGGAGGTCGGCCTTCAGTTCTTGGCCCACCGAATACTCTGAGACGTCGTCAAGCCGCAGTTCCACGAGCCGCGGACCGGGTTCGACGCCCGCCTTCTCAAACTGCCCGAGCTTGGGCTTGGTGATCTTGGAAGCCTTCTTCGTGCCGAAGGTGACCTGGAGGGCGGTGTAACCATCCCGCTCGTCGGTCTTGACCTTCACGACACGACACGGCTTGACCCGAAGGACGGTAACGGGCACCACGCGGTTCTCGTCGTCCCAGACCTGCGTCATTCCTATTTTCTCACCCACGATTGCTTTGGTGGCCATGACGGCTACGTCTCTCTCATCTGCGGAGGAACAGAGCGAACCCTGTTCACGCGAACGCTCCGCACGGGGGACCCGGCGGAGCGTGATTAGGTTGTGCCGTGCGGTTCCCGAGGTTGGTTCGGGCCTGCCCGGACATCGGTTTCGATCTTCGGCCGCCGGACCCAACCGGTCCGGTAGCACGAAGGTAACAAGATAGCCGTACTGGGCTCCACCGTCCAAAGGGGCCGCCACGGCGGCGGGCGAGGGGCTAGGGAGCCAGGCCCGTGCAGCCCCGCAGGCCCTCCCAGTCGGCCCGGGCGCGCTCCGCCTCGGCTCCCATCAGCGGCGAGGGAACGCTGTTGGTGATACGGCCGGGGGTCCACTGGTAACGATCGATGCGCCGACCCGTGGCCGTCACGGTAAAGACGCCGGTTTGCGCCCCGGCGGCACTGTTTTCCTTGAAGAAAAAGTTACCGAGGCCGTAGTTGACCACGGCATTCCCGAGGCGCCCGGCCCCCTGAAGGCGGTGAGCATGACCTCCCACCACCAGGTCGGCTCCGGCATCGACGAGAGTACGAGCCAACCGCTGTTGGTCCCCACTTGGACATGTCTCCTTCTCCACCCCCCAGTGGAGGAAGACGATCACCGTGTCGTTAGTGGCCCGGGCGGCCTCTACCTCGGCCACCAAGCGGTCCACGCGCTTGGCCGACGCCAAACCCGCATGGTCTGCCGTGGCGGTCCAAGCCTCGATCAGGCTGTCGCCCATTACCTGGGTGGCACCAATGACCGCAATGCGCTGGCCGCGGATCGTGGTGGTGAAGGGAGCGAAGGCCTCGTCCTCGTTGGCGCCGATCCCCACCATGAAGTGATCTCGTTGGGCGCGCGCCACCGCCAGCGATTCCGCCAGACCATCGGGGCCGTAGTCCACCCCGTGGTTGTTGGCCATGCTCACCACATCGAAGCCGGCGGAGCGCAGCGCATCCACCGCCATTGGGGGTGCCTGAAAGGTGAACTGCTTGGGGGCCGGAGCACCGCCGACGGCAATCGCCGCTTCGAGGTTCCCGATGGCGAGGTCAGCGGCGCTGATGACCGGTGCAAACGGACCAAGGGCCCCGGAGGGGTCGTTATCGAGGCGAAGGCGGTTCGTTCCCTCAAAGTTGATATCGCCCGCGAAGGCGATCGTGACTGGCTCGCCACTGCCGAGGTCCCCCCGCGGCTCCGTGGTGGTAGTGGTCTCAGCAACTGGGGTGGAAGGAGGGGAACTGGGGGAATCCGTTCCGAGCGTGGCGGTATCCGCACTGTCCAGCCGACTCGCGCCGTAGCTCACCGCCAGGACGGCCGCGCTGATCATGGCGACCAGCCCCAGAGTGATCCGGCGCCGTCGAGCCGAAACAGGAGACGCTCGATGGCGAGGGGAACCCATTCCGCTCATTCTGCCAGAGGGCGCGAAGAGAACCAGCCACCGGCTGGTCCTCTCTGAACTCTGAAGGGGTCTTAGACCTGTTGGATCTTGATCTCGATGTCCACGCCAGCGGGAAGTTCGATGCGCTGCAGCGAGTCCACCGTCTTGGGCGACGGCTCGAGGATGTCGAGCAGGCGCTTGTGGATCCTCATCTCAAAGTGCTCTCGGCTGTCCTTGTCCTTGTGAGGGCCCCGGATCACGGTGAACCGGTGGTTTTCCGTGGGCAGCGGGATCGGACCCCGGACCGTGGCCTGCGTGCGCAGAACGGTTTCGACGATCTTCTTCGTCGACTGGTCGATGATCTCGTGGTCGTACGCCTTCAGGCGAATGCGGATCTTCTGCTTCTCAGCCATGTCTTGCTCTGCTCACTTTTCAAGGATCGGCTCCGGACGGAGCCTGGAAAGGCTACTTGATGATCTTGGTGACGCGACCGGCGCCCACGGTACGGCCACCCTCACGGATAGCAAACCGCAGGCCCTCGTCCATCGCAATCGGATGAATCAACTCCACATGCATCACCGTGTTATCACCCGGCATGCACATCTCCGTACCC